>NZ_JBHUAF010000377.1:0-8542 GCF_042789895.1 Kitasatospora sp. NPDC056783 | reverse complement strand
GGGGCCCTGCCCCCCCCCCCCGGCGCCCGGGCGGGCCCCCCCCCCCCCGCCCGCCACGGGTCAGAACGGCGCGGCGGGCGGCCGCGCGGCCAGCTGGGGGGCGTTGGTGCAGCCCTGGGCGCGGACGAGCTCCTTCGCGACGCTCAGGGCGGCGTCGACGCGGATCTGGTGGACCTTGGCGGCGGGGGCGTCGGCGGCGCCCAGGTCGCCGGTGACGTTGACCATGCGGTACGGGAAGACGGGCGGCCGCCCGTCCTTGTCCAGGACGTCGCAGCGGACCAGCAGCTGCACCGTGCCCTCGTGGAACAGCCAGCCCTGGGCGCCGGGGCCGAAGTCGAGTGGTGCGGGGCGGGCCGGCTCCCAGCCGGTCGATTCCGCCGTGGTCTTCGTCTGCCGGAACTTCTCGTCGCGGGCTTCGATGACGACGGCGGCGATCGTGGTGTCGTGCCAGTCGGCGCCACAGGAAGGGTTGGCGAAGCCGTCCCGGTCCGAGAGCGGAGTCGGGTCCTGCCAGGCGACGGCCTTGTGGCCCTTGCCCGCCAGGGTGGCCAGGTCCTCGTGGGTGAACGCGTTCCAGCAGGCGCTCTGTGGCACGTCCACCCCCTGCTAGGGCTTGAGGTACCAGAGCGCGCCGCCGACCCCGGCGGCGAGCACCGCCGCGCCGATCGCGATCGGCAGGGCACGGCGGCGGCGCGGGCGGTCAGCCATCGGCCTTCTCCTTCGCGAGTTCCGGGACGGCGGGCGCGGCAGCGGGCAGCCGCACCTCGTTGGCGCACTGGTACTCGGCGGCGGCGACCCGGGCGATCTTCAGCGCCACATCGGCGTACGCCTGGCGGGACTTGGCCGGTGAGGCGCCGCCGACCGGGTCGCCGCCGACGTCGACGCGGACGTACGGCGGGGCCTTGCGGTCGGGCCTGTCCGAGGCGGGGACCGGGAAGTCGCAGCGGACGTAGAGCCGGACGTGGTGGCTCGGATAGGTGCTGGCCAGCCCGACCGCGCCGGAGCCGAAGTCCAGGTCGGCGACGGAGTAGTGCTGCGCGGTGTCACGGGCGCGGTCGGCGTCGGCCCCGTCCCAGGCGGGGGCGACCTGGACCTCCAGGAGGAACCGGCCGGAGCCGTCGTCCCCCCGCCAGCTGACGTGGCAGTCGATGCTGCGGATCCGGGGCTCGTCCGGCGCGGTGGGCGTCGCGATCCGGGCCCGCGGCACCGGTTCGAACGCGTCCCCGTACGGCCCGGCCAGCGGCTTCAGGTCGTCCGCCGACAGCGCCGACCAGCAGGCGCTGCGCACGATCTCCAACGATCGCCACGGCTTCCACACCCACAGCCCGCCACCCGCGACCACGGCCACCGCGAGGCCCCCGGCCAGCCACCGCCGCCATCGGCCCGGCGGCGGGGCCGGGTCGTCGGGCGGGCGCGGGATGATGTGCGCGACGTCAACCATGGTTCGGGCGGCTCCTGTTGTCGGTCGGGCTAGGACGGGACACGGGGGGCGGTACCGGTCAGCGTCACGGTGTTCCGGCACTCGTACGCGGTCGCGGCGGCCCTGCCGATCTTGAGGGCGATGTCCGCGTACGCCTGGTGGGCCTTGCCGGGGGAGGCGCCGTCGACGACGTCCCCGGAGACCAGCACGCCGAAGTACTTCGGCGGGGGCTGGTCGCTGTCGTCCCTCGGGGCGTCGTAGTCGCACGGTACGTAGAGCCGGACCGTCGTGTTCCCGGGGGCGATCCTGTCGGCCGTGACCACCCACCCGGTCGTGCCGGGGCCGAAGTCGAGCGGGATGACCGGTCCGTCGCCGGCATCGTTCCTCCGGTCGGCGTCGATCCGGTCGCGTGCCGGTCGTACCTCCGCGTCGAGCAGGATGGTCGCGCCTGGCCACATGACGAGGCAATGGGTGTCACGGCTCCCCGAGGTGGGCTTCGCGGGGGTGTCGATCTCGCGGACCGGCCTGGGCTCGAAGGCCTTTCCGTCCGGGCCCGTCAGCGGCTTCAGGTCGCTCGCGTCGAGGACTCCCCAGCACGCGCTCTGCGGCAGTTCCACCGACTGCCAGGGTTTCCACGCCCACAGCCCGCCGCCCACCGCGGCCGCCACCGCGAGGGCGACGGCAGCGTGCCAGGGGCGGATCCGGGATCGCTGCGGGGGCGGGTCGTCCGGGGACGGCGGGATGATGTGGGCGACGTCAACCATTTCTCAGCGCTCTCGGTCGTGGCAGGTGATGGGACGCGGGGTCAGCCCTAGCGGGTGACAGTGTGGTACAAGCCTTGGCCGATGCTGTAGCCGGTCTCCTCTTCCTGGGCGGCTCTGATGGCCACGTCGTTGATGTAGTTCGGGTCGGCGCCCGCGTTGCGGCCGGCATCGTGGATGGCGTTCATGATCGCCTGATTCGACCTGCGCTCGGCCCCCTCCCTCGCGGTGCCGGCCTCGTCGCTGGCCTCGTTGTGGGTGTCCACCTTGTAGCCGTTGGCGACGTTGTCCATGATCTGGTTGACCGCGGTGTCGATGCCCTCTCCGATCAGGGGCGCTCCGCCCTTGATCGCGTCGCCGGCGAACGACCAGACCTGGCCGGCGATCTCCCGTTTGGTGTCGATGGCGGCGTTGAACTCGGCGTCGCTGGCGGTGTGCTTCTCATAAATGGCTTCGATCATGGCGGTGGTGATCAGACCGTTGACCTTCCCGGCCGGGTTGGCGACGTTCTGGACCGCCACGGCCAGGTCCTTGTGCAACTCGGGGTGGGCCAGCACGTCCTGGAGCTGGGCCGTGGTGTATGCCTGCTGCGCGGCCGCGATCGAGGCATAGGCGTCCGGGTTCTGGCCGAGTGCACCGAGCAGGCGTGCGATCTGAGGCTGGCGGAAGAGGTCCGTTTCTTTGCCCTTCCCCTCCATTGCGTTCTGGACGTCGCCGATGTAGTTGGCGGTCATGTTTCCGAGGCTGCCGTTGAGGTTCGCGAACAGGCCGTCCTTGAGCAGGTCCGGGCCGTTCTTGGTGCCGAAGGTCTTCACCACCTCCTTCATGACGTCGTTCATCGCGCCGGTGTGCGGGGGGAACTTGCCGTCCACGTCGTCGTACGCCTTGCCCGTGGTCGCGGCCTCCAGGGCGTGGCCCAGGGCGCTGACGTCGAAGGGGTCGGCGGTGCCCGGGTTGGGCCGGGGCGGGTACTGCTGGTCGAGCAGGAGGGACCGGGGGCCGGTGTCGGTGAGCGTCTTGAGGTAGGTGTTCGGGCCGCCGGTGCTCTTGACGGTGCCGTCCGGGTTGTAGGTGGTCGGCGCGTCGTGGAAGAACTTGGTGGCGGCCTCGGGGCTGTGGCCGAGCCCCTCCAGGATGGCGGACATCGGGTTGATGCCCCGGATGTTGCCGTCCTTGTCGGGCACGCCGATGAACTTGAGCTCGGTGAACGGGTACGAGGCCTTGGTGGCCGCGTCCCAGCGCATCGGGTTCTCCTGGGTGAGCTGGGTGACGTGCTCCGCGATCGGGTTGAGGAAGTGCGCGTCGTACTTCCCGTTGCGCAGCAGGTTCGCCATGATCTGGTACCCGTACGGGCTGTGCGCCGGGTCGGCGCCCGGCGGGACGGGGATCTGCTTGGCGCCGGCGGCCCGGAACCTGGTCTCCCAGTCGTCCGAGACGTGCAGCGGCTGCTTGGTGTCGGTCGCGGTGGCCAGGGTGAGGCCGAGGTCCTGCTGGATGGCCTTGATCGCGGCGCTGCGGGCCGGGCTGTTGGCGTAGTCGCCGCTCTGGGCCATGGCGCCGTACTTGGCCATGAAGGTGCCCGGGTCCTGGTTGCCGTAGAAGGAGGTGGCGAACCGGGGGTCGTTCTTGTGGTGCTCCAGGATCTCCTGGAGGTGCTTGACCTGGGCGTCGGTGGCGTCGGCGCCGAGGCCGAGGATGTAGGTGGCGGCCTTGGCCTCCTCCTCCGGGATGCCGCCGACCGGGGTGGCGTTGAACGCGGTGGCGTCGCTGCCGGTGTCGTCGCTCAGGGCCCTGGAGGCGTCGAGGTCGGCCTCGGTGGCGCGGTCCACCGCCGCGCCTATCGCCTTGGCGGCGGTCTCGGCCTTGGCCTTCCAGACCCTGGCGTACTCCATGTCCTTCTTGTCGGCCTGGGTGGTGGGCGGCGGCCAGTGCACCGCGCCCTCGTCGTCGACGGTGAGGCCGTCGGTGACGGCGTGCTGGACGGCCGTGGTGAGGTCCTGCTTGGCGGCCGTGATCTCGGTGTGGGCGTCGCGGAGGGTCTTGGCCAGGGCCGAGGCCTCCTCGAAGGCGGCGTGGATCTGGTCGCGGGCCCAGGTGAGTTTGGCGTTGGCGAGCCCGGCGGCGTCGCCGTGCCAGCCGGACTGCTGGATGGTGCCGAGGACCTCGGACTGCATCCGCTGGGTGAGGTCCCACTTGCGGACGAGGTTCTCGAAGTCGCCCGCCGCCGAGGCGAGGCTGCCGAGGTCGACCTGCTTGAGCTGGCTGTACGTCACCATGATGGTGTTGCTTCCCCCGTTTGTGTTGCCGACTTGTCCCGCTGACCAGGACAGGACCTAGCCCTTGGGGCCCTGCGCCACGTTGAAGGTGGCCTGGATGTCCGAGTCGGTCTTGCTGTAACTCTGCGCCGTGGTCCGCAGGTTGGTGCCGATGTCGCCGACGGTGGTCTGGAGGCTGCCGGACTGGCCGGTCCAGTTGGTCCAGGTGCCGGTGAGCGCGCCGCCGAGGTTCCAGCCCTTGAGCGACCCGGCGGCGGCGTTGACGTGCTCGCCGGGCTGGTCGCACTCGGTCTTGACGGCGTCCCGCAGGGCGAAGGCGTTCTGCGCGGCCTGCTGGAGCACGCCGGCGTTCACGGCGATGGTCTGGCCGCCGGCGGCGGGGCCCACCGGGCCCAGCGAGACCGGGGCGGCGTTGGCGCCGGCGAGGTCCGGGAACTGCTTCTTCGCGGCTTCGGTCAGATTGCCCTTGTCGTCGAAAAGCCACGGATTCATGCGACGCTCGAATTCGAGGTCGGTCACGGTTTACCCCCCAGGTAAAGAATGCAGCATGGAGCGTACTATTTTCGCCGATGCGGTTTCAGTGAATTGAATATTGATGCTCGGTTAACTCTTGGTGAATCACGACAAGATCGGCCGGCCCGTCCTGTGCCGGGTCGCACATTGCCCGACCGGCGGTGGCGTGCCAGAGTGCCGGGCATGAACCATCCGCTCGCGGCCGAGCCGCGCACCTCCGCCCCCGCTCCGGCGCACGTCTTCGACTGGCTCGACGAGACGGCCGCGATGCGGGCCGAGGCCGGACTGACCCGGACGCTGCGCAGCCGGGCGGCGGAGGACGCGGTGCTGGACCTCGCCGGCAACGACTACCTGGGGCTGACCAGGCACCCGGTGGTCACCCGGGCCGCGGCGGACGCCGCGCTGCGCTGGGGCGGCGGTTCGACGGGGTCGCGGCTGGTGACCGGGACGACCGTGCTGCACACCGAACTGGAGGAGGAGCTGGCCGAGTTCTGTGGAGCGGAGGCCGCGCTGGTGTTCTCCTCCGGGTACACGGCCAACCTCGCGGCGCTGACCGCGCTCACCGACCCGGACACCCTGATCGTCTCCGACGCCTACAACCACGCCTCGCTGATCGACGGCTGCCGGCTCTCCCGCGCCGACGTCCACCGCGTCGCGCACGCCGATCCGGCGGCGGTGGCCGAGGTGCTCGCCGGACGCTCGCGGCGGCGGGCACTGGTGGTCACCGACTCGGTGTTCTCGGTGGACGGCGACGCCGCCCCGCTTCCCGCGCTGTCGCGGGCCGTCCGCGCGCACGGCGCCGCGTTGCTGGTGGACGACGCGCACGGGCTGGGCGTGCTCGGCCCCGGCGGCACCGGGGCGCTCGCGGCGGCCGGACTCGCCGGGCAGCCGGACGCGGTCGCCACCGTCACCCTCTCCAAGTCGCTCGGCTCGCAGGGCGGCGCCGTGCTCGGCCCGCGCCGGGTGATCCGCCACCTGACCGAGACCGCCCGCACCTTCATCTTCGACACCGGCCTCGCCCCGGCCGCCGCCGGTGCCGCGCTGGCCGCGCTGCGGCTGCTGCGCGCCGAGCCCGCCCGCGCGGAGCGCGCCCGGGAGGTCGCCCGCACCCTGGCCCGGCAGCTCACCGCCGCCGGACTGGCGGCCTGCGAGCCGCAGGCCGCGGTGGTCTCCGTCCGCGCCCCCGGCCCGGAGGCCGCCGTCGCCTGGGCCGCCGACTGCCGCCGGGCCGGCCTCGCCGTCGGCTGCTTCCGCCCGCCCTCCGTCCCGGACGGCGTCTCCCGGCTGCGGCTGACCGCCCGGGGAGATCTGACGGACGGTCAGATTTCGGAGGCCGTCCGGATCGTCGCCGAACTGGCTCCGGCGGGCGCGCGGGGCTGAGGTCCCCCCGGCCGGCTACTTCTTCCTCGCCCGGCTCGGCTGCACCCGGGGCGGTTCGCCCTCGGCCTTCGGATGGTCCGGCGGGTACGGGAGTTCGCCGAGGCCCTCGTCGTGGAGCTGCTTGTCGTACAGCTCCAGCAGGGGCTCCAGCCGGAACGCGTGCTGCTCCATCTCGGCGTTCAGGTCCCCGAGTTCGGCGAAGCGGACGGGGACGGTGCGCAGGTCGAAGTCCTCGGGGGCGGCGTCGTCCAGCTCCTCCCAGCGCAGCGGGGCGGAGGCGGTGGCGCGCGGGCGGGCGCGCAGCGAGTAGGCGGAGGCGATGGTGCGGTCGCGGGCCATCTGGTTGTAGTCGACGAAGATCCGCTCGCCGCGCTCCTCCTTCCACCAGGCCGTGGTGACCCGTCCGGGCATCCGCCGCTCCAGCGCCCGGCCGAGCGCGATCACCGCGTGCCGCCCGTCGGTGAAGGTCCACTCGGGCACCAGCGGCACGTACACGTGCAGGCCCCGGCCGCCGGAGGACTTGGGCCAGCCGCGCAGCCCGTACTCCCCCAGCAGGGCGCGCAGTTCGTGGGCGGCGCGGACGGCGTCGTGGAAGTCGGTGCCGGGCTGCGGGTCGAGGTCGATCCGCAGCTCGTCCACGTGGCCGGTGTCGGAGCGCCGCACCGGCCAGGGGTGGAAGGTGAGGCAGCCCAGGTTGGCCGCCCAGAGCACGGCCGCCGGCTCGGTGGGGCAGATCTCGTCGGCGGAGCGGCCGCTGGGGAACTCGATCCGGGCGGTGGGCAGCCACTCCGGCAGGCCCTTGGGCGCGCGCTTCTGGTAGAAGAACTCGCCCTCCACCCCGTCCGGGAAGCGCTGCAGGGTGGTCGGGCGGTCGCGCAGCCCGCGCAGTACCCCGTCGGCGACGGCCAGGTAGTACCGCGCGACGTCCAGCTTGGTGAAGCCGCGCTCCGGGTAGTACACCTTGTCCGGGTTCGACAGCCGGACGGTGCGCCCGGCGACATCCAGTTCCACGGCTGAGCCCATGCCCCTCACGCTAAGCGCGGTGCGCCCGGCGCGCGCCCCGGGGCGAACCGGGCGAGGATCGGACGCATGGACCTGCCCGTGATGCCACCGGTGGCGCCGATGCTGGCCAAGTCGGTGGCCGAGATCCCGCCGGGGATGCAGTACGAGGCCAAGTGGGACGGCTTCCGCTCCGTCGTGTTCCGCGACGGCGACGAGATCGAACTCGGCAGCCGCACCGGCAAGCCGCTGACCAGGTACTTCCCCGAACTGGTCGAGGCGTTCGGGCGCGAGCTGCCGCCGCGCTGCGTGCTGGACGGCGAGGTGGTGATCGCCCGGGAGGGACGGCTGCGCTTCGAGGAACTGCTGGAGCGCATCCACCCCGCCGCGAGCCGGGTCAGGCTGCTCGCCGAGCGCACCCCGGCCTCCTTCGTGGCCTTCGACCTGCTCGCCCTCGGTGACGACAGCCTGGTGGACGAGCCTCTGTCGGTGCGCCGCCCGGCCCTGGAGGCCGCGCTCGCCGGCGCCGCCGACCCGGTGTTCACCGCTCCCGCGTCCACCGACCTCGACCTGGCGCACACCTGGTTCGCCGAGTACGAGGGCGCCGGGCTGGACGGCGTGGTCGCCAAGCCGCTGGACCAGCCGTACCGGCCGGGGGAGCGGGCCATGTACAAGATCAAGCACGAGCGCACCGCCGACTGCGTGGTGGCCGGCTACCGCGAGCACAAGAGCGGCCCGGTGGTCGGCTCGCTGCTGCTCGGCATCTTCGACGACACGGGCCGGCTCCAGCACGTCGGTGTCTGCGCGGCCTTCCCGATGGCCCGCCGCCGCGAACTCGCCGAGGAACTGGCCCCGTTGCGGATGGACGACGTCTCCGGGCACCCGTGGGGAGGCTGGGCGGACGAGGCCGCGCACGCCGAGGGCCGGCTGCCCGGCGCCGTCAGCCGCTGGACCGGCGGCAAGGACCTGTCGTGGATCGCGCTGCGCCCCGAGCGGGTGGCCGAGGTCGCGTACGACCACATGGAGGGCACCCGGTTCCGGCACACCGCGCGGTTCCGCCGCTGGCGGCCGGACCGCGCGCCGGAGAGCTGCACCTACGCGCAGCTGGAGGAACCGCTCTCGTACGACCTCGGTGCGGTGCTGGGGATCTGACGCGTGGTGAGGGGCCCGGCCCGGCCCGGCCCGGCCCGGCC
>NZ_JBHUAF010000376.1:0-8546 GCF_042789895.1 Kitasatospora sp. NPDC056783 | reverse complement strand
GGAGTGCTGCCGCACGCCGCGAGCACGGCGACGCCGGAGGCGGCCACGATCAGCGCGACCGTGCGCTGGGGCGTCCACCGCCGGGACGGCCTCCGATCACCGCCCGCGGGGTGCCCGGGCGGTGGACGGTGGCCGGAGCGGCCGGGGCTGGGGGGACTGTGGAGTTCACGCACCGAGGATCCCTCTCCTGGTCGGGGGTCGGCGGCCGAGGGGCCCGTACGTCCCCATGCTTGGCAACAACCCGCTCCACAGCGACAGCTCCTGACCCGTCCGAGTGGGCGGGCCCGCGCGGCGGCGGCCCGACGGGGTCCTGGACCGGGCCGGACGGGGCCCGAGGGCAGGCTTCAGGAGCCTCCGGATCGATCCGCCGACGCCGACACGGCTCAGGCGGTGGCCGGCTTCGCCGCCTCCGCGCCCTCCGCGCCCTGGGCCGGAACGGCCCGCAGCTGCGGAGCGGGCGGCGCCGGGATGAGGGCGGCGACGGCGGCCGCGATCAGGGCGACGACGCAGCCGATCACCAGGCCGACCCGGAAGCCGCCCTCCGAGGGCAGGGTGTGCCCGCCCAGGGTGACGGTCATCTGCGACAGCACCACGCCCATCACGGCGGCCGAGACCGAGGTGCCCAGCGAGCGCATCAGGGTGTTGAAGCTGTTCGCCGAGGCCGTCGAGGACAGCGGCACCGCGCTCATGATCAGCGCGGGCATCGCGCCGTAGGCCAGGCCGACGCCGCTGTTGCAGACGATCGTCACGACCAGCACGCCCCAGGTGGAGCCCATCAGCACCAGCGCCAGCCCGTACCCGACGGCGATCGTCAGCGCCCCGGCGGCCAGGGTGAACTTCGGGCCGCGTGCCGCCGACAGCTTGCCGCCCAGCGGCGAGACGACCATCATCATCAGCCCGCCGGGCGCCATCCACAGGCCCATGGCGAGCATCGACTGCCCCAGCCCGTAGCCGGTGGCCTCCGGCAGCTGGAGCAGCTGCGGCACGATCAGCGCCTGGGCGTACATGCCGAAGCCGACCAGGACGGAGGCGAGGTTGGTCAGCAGCACCCGGGGGCGCGCGGTGACCCGCAGGTCCACCAGCGGGTCGGTGACGCGCAGCTCCCAGCGGGCCCAGAGCATCAGGATCGCGGCGGAGGCGGTGAACAGGCCGAGGGTCCGGGGGCTGCCCCAGCCCCAGTCGCCGCCCTTGGAGACCGGCAGCAGCAGGCAGACCAGGCCGAGGCTCAGGCCGATCGCGCCCACGTAGTCGAAGCGTCCGCCGGCCGGACGCGGGGTGGCCGGGGCGGGGACGACGGTCCAGAGCATGCCGATGATGACGACGGTCAGCACGGCGGTGCCCCAGAACAGCACCCGCCAGCTGGCGTAGTCCGCGACACCGGCCGCGATCGGCAGGCCGAGGCCGCCGCCGATCCCCATCGACGCGCTGACCAGCGCGATCGCCGAGCCGAGCCGCTCGGGCGGGAGGACGTCCCGCAGCAGACTGATGCCGATCGGCACCAGGCCCATGCCCATGCCCTGCAACGCCCGGCCGGCGACCATCGGCACCAGGGAGTCGGCCACCGCGCACAGCACCGAGCCGAGCAGCAGCGGGACGCAGGAGGCGATGAGCATCGTCCGCTTGCCGAGCAGGTCACCGAGGCGCCCGCTGATCGGGACGAAGACGGCGGCGGACAGCAGGGTCGCGGTGATGACCCAGGAGGCGTTGGAGGGGCTGGTGTGCAGGAGCTGCGGCAGCTGGCTGATCAGCGGGGTGACCAGGGTCTGCATGATCGCGGCGACGGTGCCGGTGAAGGCGAGCGTCGCCACGATCGGACCAGTGCGGCGGGCGGGGGCGGGGCCGTTGATGACGGGCCTCCTCGACGATCGAGGGGATCAGGTGATGTGCTACTTGCACATCATGTGCGGATCGCACATGAGCATCAGAGTACACACGATGTGCGCCATGCACATCGCATGCGAGCTGCACATTTCTGGCATACTGAACGGTGATCCATGAAGAAGCCGCAGGTCAACGCGGTGATGAAGGGACCTCGCCATGGCCAGCCCCACGCACCAGGTGGCACTCGAATTCCTGGTGTTCGCCCGGCACCGCGACCTGAGCCAGGTCGACAACCGCCGCCCCGAGGGCAGTCAGCTCGAACGCAGCGCGTACATCCTGCTCAGCCGGGTCGACGCCGAGGGGCCCATGTCGATCGGGCAGCTCAGCGACGCCTTCGACCTGGACGTCTCCACCCTCAACCGGCAGACGGCGGCACTGACGGGCGCGGGCCTGCTCGAACGCATCCCGGACCCGGACGGCGGGATCGCCCGCAAGTTCCGCCTGACGGACGAGGGCCGGCGGCGGCTGGGCGAGGAGCGCGAGGCCCACGTCCGGGCGCTCGACCTCGTGATGGCGGACTGGCCGGAGGAGGACATCGCCTCCTTCGCCGGCTTCCTGCGGCGCTTCAACCTCGGCATCGAACGACTCGACGGACGGCCCTGGCCCCGGGACTGAGCCCACACGGGAGCGGGAACGCCGCACGGGAAGCCGGCCGGGCCGACTTCCCGTGCGGGCCGGCCTTCCGGCCGACGTCCTGGTCCTTCAGCTTGGTGCGCCCGTGCCGACCGTCAGTAGATCCTGATCCAGGTGATCTTGTGGATGTACGGCTGGCCGGGGTTCCAGTTGCTCCACTTGTTCAGGGTCACGCTTTCCAGCCGCGGGTCGCTGAGGTTCCGCTGGAACTCGAACGTCACCACGTTGTTTCCGGACTGCACCCAGTTCACGCCGTAGATGGCGACGGGAAGATCGCCGGCGTTCGCGAAGCAGAGAGTGGCGCGGCCGTCCTCGTTGTGGATTTCCAGGTAGTCGGGCTCATTGCAGGGCGTACCGTTGATCGTCACACGATCCGTCGTGGTGGGCGCGGCCACGGCCGGCGCGACCGTGGTGACCAGGGCGGTCACGGCCAGGGCGGCGGCGGCGAGGGAACGCCCCATGGACAGGCTCATCTGCACTCCCCATCTCGGTGGATTTTCGCACGCGAAGGTACTTCCGGACCCCGCTTTCCGTTGGGGCCCGAATCAACACTCAGGCAAGCGAAAGGAATGCGGGAGCGCCTTCTCGGCCAACCTGCCGAGCGTATGGAATGTGCACGGAGGAGGATTCTCCAGTTCCGGTGGCAGCGCATGGAAAAACCCGAACCACCGTCAAGCGACAAACGATTCAGCGGTTCGCATGGAATGTCTGCGACCCATGGTGCCCACAAATCGAACGACGCGGAAATTCGGGCGGTCCGGTCGGCTGCGGACGACGACACGGCTCCCGACCCGAACCGACCGCCGCCGCTCCGCCCGGGTCGGCCCAGGACCGGCCTCACCGTCGGACCGGGGCCCTCCGCTCCGCTCCGGAGGGGACCACCGCGCGCGCCACCCCCTGGCCGCCTGTCCGGTTCACGACCGATGCGACCGATGCGACCGATGCGGCCGACCCGGCCAACCCGGCCAACCCGGCCGACCCGGCCAACCCGGCCGACCCGGCTGACGCAACCGCCACAACCGAAGAACTCGGTGCCACCGACCAGCGCCACGGACACGCCACCCGCGATCAGCGCGCGCCGGATCTCAAAGGCCCGCGGCTTCGAGCCGGCGACGAGTTCGAACTGGTCCACACGGCGGTCAGCACGCCGAGCGGACTTCAGCCGCCCGATTGCCACCACCAGTGATCACGCGACTGTCGGGAGATCGGGCAGAAGAAGCCCTCAGGCCTTCGTGCCCGGCTTCCAGTCCTCGGCGAGGAGGCCGAGCAGCACCTGGTCCATGAACCCGCCCATCACCCAGGCCGAGGAACGCAGTTCGCCCTCGCGGACGAAGCCGTTCTGCTCGGCGGCGCGCAGCATCGGGATGTTGTCCGAGAGGGTCTCGACCTGGAGGCGGTTGAGGCCGCGCACGACGAACCCGTAGTGGCACAGCACCGAGACCACGTCGGCGCCGTAGCCCTTGCCTCGACAGGACGGCAGCAGACCCAGCCCGATGTGCGCGGACCGGTGGTGGGTGTCGATGCCCCACAGGTTCGCGGAGCCGACCAGCGCGCCGCCGTCCAACTCCACCACGGAGAAGGGGACGTTCTTCATGTCGCTCGCGTCCACCACGAGCCGGGGATCGTTCGAGCCGGGCACGATCGGCCGCCACGGACGGCCCTCGGAGCGGGCGGAGTTGACCACGTCGTCGTAGAGCTCGGCCCGCAGGATCGGGATGTCCTCGTCGTACCGGGCCCGCAGCCCGACCTTGTCGCCTCGAAGCATGCGAGCTTCCTATCCGAACGAGTCGTTCGGCGGCAATCCGTTTGAGGCCCCGGCGGCCGACGGTGCGTGTCGGACCGCCATGGCACGATCCGGCGGTGACGTGCGACGTGTGTGGACACGGAATGCGGCGGAGACCGGTGGCGGAACCGCGCATGGCCTGGGACCTGCCGGTGAAGGAGCGCTGGTTCTGCCCCTGGTGCTACGCGTGGACCGAGCTGGGACACGATCCCGGCGAGGTCTCACGGCCGCAGTACCAGGCGATGGACGGGCGCTGGGAGCGGGCGGAGTCGCCGTCGCTGCCCGAGGACACGGCCCACGCCTATGACACGGCCTACGCCTACACGGGTTCCGGTGCGACCCTGTGCGGCATCCGGCACGACGGGCTCTCCGTCTCGCCCTACTTCTGGATGCCGGAGTGGGCCAACGCCTGTGGCGCGTGCAAGGAGAGGGCGGCCGTCATCGACCGGCGCCGGCCGCCGGAGATACGCCGGGGGAACCGGGTACACCCCGCCCCTCCTCCCGGGTCCGACCGGCCGCCCTTCTGACCCTTCGCGGATCGCCTCGGCGCGAGGAGCACGAGAAGTCGGCCGGTCCGACTTCTCGCGCCGAGGCAGGGGCGTTCAGCTCGCCGGGCCGGTCCCCTCCGGGAGGGCGGCGACCACGAGAGCGACGGCCTCCTCCGCAGTCTCGGTGCGCGCGATCAGCTCACCACGGCTCCACACCCCGTACAACCCCTCGTCGTACGGGCAGAGGACGTACCCGACCTTCGCCTTCCAGGGCTCCTTGATGGTGCTGGAGAACCACAGGTTGTAGTGGCTGTTGACCGGCATCAGCGCGCGCAGCACCGGCTGGGCGTAGGCCGCCGCCAGCACCGCGTGGGCGCGCGGGTGCCGGCTGAACGGAGCCGAGTGGATGCGGTCGAGCTTGACGAGCCAGGTCAACTCGACCTTGTCGAACGGTTCGCGCTCGTGGGCGAGAGCCCAGGGCCGGTACTTGATGAACGAGTCGCGCGCCCGGGTCTCCTCGAGACCCACGCCGCCCGTCCAGGCCGCCACGGCCCTGGCCGCCTTGGCGAGGTCCGAAGTCCCCCCGCTGGCCAGGGGCGTGCCGTTGAGCCGGAGGCGCACGTCGAAGGTCCGCCGTCCGTTGCCGGGCGGAGACACCACCACTCCCCGGCCGTTTCCCGCGCCGAGGTACTCCGCGAGGCGGCCCCACTGCCCGTCGGGCTCGGGCAGGCCGAGCCCGAGTTCCTCCGCTGCTTCTCTCAGCGCTGCCCGGAGAGCGCCGTCATCGTCCCAGATTCTCTTACCAGAGCCGGAGTTCATGACCCCAGTCTGGCAAGGACGGAGGCTCACTCCGACTGGGGGCGGACACCAAGGCTTCGCCGGTACTCCCGCAGGAGCGCGAGGAGGTTGATCAGGGTGCTGGCCGGAATGTTGCCGATGTCGATCAGGCGGTGGCCGTAGAGGTTGACCTCGCCCGATTCGGCAGAGGGCCAGAGGAGGCCGAACTCGCGCCCTTCGGTGCGGAGTTCAACGATCAGCTCGGTGAGCTGGCGAGGGGTGAGGTGAAGGAGCGCCGGATCGGCGGGATGGATGGGGTGGTGGGCGCTCACCGGCAGCGCTCCCGCATCAGCTCGAACCAGACGGTCTTGCCGAGGTGTTGGGGATCGACGCCCCAGCGGTGGGTGAGCCCGGCGACGAGCTGGAGGCCCCGGCCGGACTCGGAGAGGAGGGGGAGGTCACGCGGCTGCTCCGGCGGGAGCGGACTGCGGTCGGAGACCGAGACCCGGAGAGTGGTGACACGGTGGTCGATGAGGATGACGGGAGAGATGGTCTTCCCGTGGCGCCAGGCGTTGACGATGAGTTCGACCATGGCGAGCTCGGCGTCCGCGATGAGGGAGGGCGGCCAGCCGGCGCTGGCCATGCCGTCGCGGAGGGCGCCACGGGAGAGGGTGAGGGAGGGGGAGTTGAGGTTGCGCACGAGGTCTCCCAGGGGGGATGGGGGGATGAACCGAGCGAGCTGTCACCGTGAGCCAGCCCGGACATGGGTGCTCTGCGGTGCAAGGCAGCGTTACCGACGCCCACATCGGTGATCGGTGCGTCACCGACTGTAGGACACCACTGGCACATGTACCGGCACTTCTACCCAATCCTTCACTCGATCGATGGATTGCTGGACCCCTCGCGGGATTGCGATGGATGCTTGGGGCATGCCACCAGGAACCACCCCTTCTGCCAGGCAGGAACGAGTCGGCATCGAGCTGCGGAAGATGCGCGACTGCGCCGGCCGAACAACTGCCGAGGCTGCCGCGCTGTTTGGGATCTCCCGAACGAAGATCACGCAGATCGAGAAGGCGCAGTACCCGATCAACGCCGAGCGCGTGAGGATGCTCGCCTCCGACTTTCAAGAGAGCGACACCGCCTTCGTCGAGGCACTCGGAGCCATGGCCGAGGAGCGCCACAGAGGTTGGTGGGAGGACTTTCGCGGCTCCGTGCCGGTCGGCTTCCTGGACATCGCGGAGATGGAGTACTTCGCCAAGGGGATGCGCACGTACCAGGTTTCGCACGTACCGGGCGCCATGCAGACGGAGGCCTACTCAAGAGCCATCTTCGGCGAGGTCTACCCGCCGCTGCCTGCACGCCTCCTCGAAGGTCGACTGGAACACCGCCTCAAGCGTTCGGAGGTGCTGATGCGTGAAGGCGCCCAGCCATACTCGGCGCTGGTCCACGAAGCCGCTTTGCACATGCGGTTCGGCGGTCGCGCCGCCGCAAGGCAACAGCTGGACAAGTTGCTTGAGTTCTCGGAGCTCCCGCACGTCACGCTCCAAGTCATCAGCTTCAATGCTGATGGATTCATCGGCGCAGGCCAGGGCGTCTTCTACGCGAAAGGGCCAGTGCCCCGGTTGGACACCGTTCAGCTCGACGCCGTGGGCGGACCGGCGTTCCTGCATGAGCAGAAGCAGTTGAAGAACTACCGCCACATCATCGACACGATGACCAAGCGCTCTCTGTCCGAGAGCCAGTCTCGTGACGCCATCAAGCTCATCAAGAAAGAGATCTAATCCATGGAAACCTTTCACTGGCAGCGACCGAAATCTTGTGCGGACGCCAACGCCTGCCCCGAGGTGGCCATAGGCCCCGACGCCGTCTTCGTCCGCAGCAGCCTTCGGCCCGATGGCATCGCCCAGCTCACTCCCGACGAGTGGCGCGACCTCGTCTCGGCCATCCGCGCCGGCGAGTTCTCCGCCTGACCGCCTACACAACGAAGCCCTGCGAGAGGAATCCGACATGGACGAGCTCGTCTGGCAGAGGCCTACCGCGTGCGGGGACGGGAACAACTGTCCCGAGGTCGCTGTCACTGCTAACGCCGTCTTCGTCCGCAGCAGCCTTCGGCCTGACGCCATCACCCGACTTGATGTCAGCGAATGGCGGGACCTTGTCTCCGCGATCCGCGCCGGCGAGTTCGACGCCTGACCAAACAGAACGGAGGGTAGCTCGATGGAGAACCGCTCCTGGACTCGCCCCCGCGCGTGCGCCAACGCAGGAAACTGCCCGGAGGTCGCTATCACCACTGACGCCGTCTTCGTCCGCAGCAGCCTTCGACCCGATGGCATCGCCCAACTCACCCCCGACGAGTGGCGCGACCTCGTCTCCGCGATCCGCGCCGGCGAGTTCTCCGCCTGACCCCCGATTGGGCGCACGGGCTCTGAGCTGCTAACGTTCTCTCAGTCGCGAGGGACAAGATCCCCCGCCAGGCGTCAGCGGTACTACCAGAGTACGTCCTACTTTCAGTAGGAAGAGTCCGTGCAACCCGGGCCTGGCGCTCCACATCCGTAAGGGCCCGACACCTCCCCAGGTGCCGGGCCCTTACGCGTTCCACGACCTGGAAACCCCGGTTCAACAGTCTGCCGTTCACCTGCTAATATTCCTCATGTCGCGAAGGAGCTGATCCTTCGTCAGGCGTCAGCGGTACTACCAGAGTACGTCCTACTTTCAGTAGGAAGAGTCCGTGCAACCCGGGCCTGGCGCTCCACTTCCGTAAGGGCCCGACATCTCCCCAGGTGTCGGGCCCTTACGCGTTCCACGACCCTTCCCCTCACACCTGACCCCGATTCAACATTTGTGCGATGAGCTGCTAATGTTCTTCTCGTAGCGAGGGGCACGATCCCTCGCCAGGCGTCAGCGGTACTACCAGAGTACGTCCTACTTTCAGTAGGAAGAGTCCGTGCAACCCGGGCCTGGCGCTCCACATCCGTAAGGGCCCG
>NZ_JBHUAF010000375.1:0-8550 GCF_042789895.1 Kitasatospora sp. NPDC056783 | reverse complement strand
TCCGCCGCTACATCATCTGGCGAAACAAGCACGCCGCCGACGAACGACTACGCGAGGTCGTCACCAGGGCGAACGTTGCCTGATGCGGCACTAGTCAGCGGCCTGCCGCGCAGGCTGTGGGTGAGCCGGGAGAACAGCCGGTGTTCGACCTTGTTCCATTTTGAAGTCGCGGGCGGGAAGTGCATGACGGTGACGCTCAGTCCGCACTCGTCGGCGAAGGCAGCCAGGTCGTTCTTGAACAGGTGGGAGTCGGCCGAGTTCGCTCCTCCGGAGTCGGCGGTGACCAGTAGGCGGGTGGCACCGGGGTAGTCGAGACGCCCTTGGTGGTTCCACCAGCGGCGCAGGGACTCCACCGCGAAGGCGGCGGTGTTGCGGTCGGTGCCCACGTTGACCCAGCCGGTGTCGCGTCCCAGGTCGTAGACGCCGTAGGGGATGGCGATCGGGGTGTCCGGGTCCAGGAAGTCGTGGTCCGGCGCGGTGATCGGCCGGCCTTTGGGACGCCAGGTGCGGCCGGAACGGGCGAAGTCGCCGATCGGTTCCTTCTTCTTCGCATCCACGCTCACCACTGGCAGGCCCTGCTCCAGGAAGCGCTCGACGGCGGTGTTGATGTGGCGGAACTGGGCGTCGCGGTCCGGGACATGGCCGCCGGCCCGGGTCTTGGCCATGCCCTGCAGGCTAAAGCCCAGTCCGCGCAGCAGGTCACCCACCACCGGCGCGCTGACCGGATGCCCCGCCTCGGTCAACTCCCGAGCCAGGTCCCGCAGCGAGGCGGTGGTCCAGCGCAGCGGCGAGACCGGGTCGCCCACCTCCCGCGGCTCAATCAACGCCTCCAGTGCCGCCGCCAGGCCCGGGTCGCGCTCGGCAGCCGACTTGCGCCCGCCACCAGGTCGGCGCACCCGTCCCAGCACCTCCGCCCCGCCCGCGAATTCGTCGCACCCCCGAGCGACGGTCGACTCCGACACCTCCGCCAGCCTGGCCACCGCCGCGATCCCACCATGCCCCAGAGCCTCGGCCTCCGAGGCCAGGTAGAGGCGGCGCTGCCGCTCGTCCAGATGCGGCAACACTGCCGCGAACTTCACATCCAGCACAGCCAGGACATCATCCGGAATCGCCACAGCAGCTCATCTACCATGCCCATCCGGGAAGTTGGCCCGAAACCGGCAGTAGTTAACTTACGGGTCCTGAGCCGCTTCCAGTTCGTCGAGGACCACCACCGCGCCTTCGGCGTCAAGCGGCTGTGCCAGGTCATGGAGGTCTCCCGCTCCGGGTTCTACCGCTGGCGGGCCGGCGTCGACGCCCGCGTGGAACGTGAACGGGCTGACCAGATCCTCGCCGAGCGGATCAAGGAGATCCACGCCGAGTCCGAGGGCACCTACGGCAGCCCCAGGGTCACCGCCGAGCTGCGCGAGAGCGGCAGGTCGGTGAACCACAAGCGGGTCGAGCGGCTGATGCGCTGCTTCGGCATTGTCGGCGTGCACCTGCGCAAGAAGGTCCGCACCACGGTGCCGGAACCCGAGGCGGCCCCGGTCCCGGATCTCATCCAGCGGGACTTCACCGCGCCGAAGCCGAACACCAAGTACGTCGGCGACATAACCTACCTGCCGGTCGGCGACGGCCATTTCCTCTATCTGGCAACGGTGTTGGACCTGCATTCGAGGCGGTTGGCGGGCTGGTCGATCGCCGACCACATGCGCACCGAGTTGGTCACCGACGCCCTCAAAGCCGCTGCCGCGACCCGCGGCGGCAGCCTGGGCGGGGCCATCTTCCACAGCGACAACGGCGGGCAATACGCGTCGAAGGAGTTCGCCAAGGTCTGCCGGGAATTGGGCGTGACCCGGTCACGCGGAGCCGTCGGCACCAGCGCGGACAACACCGCCGCGGAGGCGTTCAACGCGACGCTGAAGCGGGAGACCCTGCAGGGCGCGAAACGCTGGCCCGGAGCCCGTGCTGCCCGCCTCTCGGTCTTCCGATGGATCAACCGATACAACACCTGGAGGAGGCACTCCTTCCTCGGCCACATGACCCCGATCGCCTACGAGCAGAGATCAGTTACGCTGGCCGTCGCTGCATAGCACTCGGTGTCCACATTCCCGGGGGAAGCCCCGTGGCCAGTTCGGCCTTTCCCGGGGCCGTGAGCACGACCTGCCCGTCGATGCCCGCCGTCCGGCGGCCAGCATTGATCTCCGTGACCCGTCGCACGCTCACCAGCGTGTTGCTGCGGCTACGGAGCATCAGCTTCTGCAGGTTACGGACCCTTTTGAGGCCCCCCGCCTGCGATGCCGCGAAGACGCGCTGGCGCAGACGACGTACGTCCTCCTCGACGGTATCCCAGTCGACCTGGTGCCAGTCGAGGAATTCGTCCTCCGGTCCGTTCGCCGTGCCGCTCAGCGGTCCGGCGTCCAACGTGCCCTTCGGTTCCATTGTCTTTGTCATCGTCCTCTCCGCAGGCTCACCTGACCCACGTCAGCACCCTTTCGGGTCGGGCCACGAGGGCCCTGTCCGGCCAGTTATGCGGAACGACCGGCTGGAGGAGCCAGCCTCACCGTCCCGGTTTCCTGCTGCCTTTTCGGCCACCGGCGTTCGCTTCTTGGGTCATCCTGTTCCCGTCAGGGAGTTGAGCGTTCCTCACGGTCGACCTACCCGGTGCGAGGTGCCACCGGGACCCTTGCGGGGTTTCCACGTTCTGCATGAGTGGGATACGAGCGGGGTGGGTGCCCTCTCTACCCCGGGACGGCGGTGTTCTCCCGGCTGACTGCTTCTCTCCAGCCGGCGCCTGCCGCTTCTCAGCGGCCAGTCCTGTACCCCGCTGGAACATCACATCGGCGGGGTTAGAGGTTACGAGGCATAGCCAAGGGTTCATTCGCATTCACCCGTCCGCTCTTCCCCTTGCCTGTGACCCCCGGATGCAACGGGAGCCCTTGGCCCCCCCGGGCTTCGCACCCTCCCGTTACCAGGAACGCACGCCGGGGCGGGGACAGGCCCTGAACACTGGCCCGGAACTACACCTTCCTCAACGGAACCTCCTCATCGGTGAGTTCACTCAGCTCAAGCAGCCTCGTGTCGCACGAAGCACTCCTCGATGGCCCAGCGGGCGCCTGCGACCGCGATCAGCTCGTTCAGGGTGGTGTCGGCGGGCGCGTAGGCGATGTAGTAAGCGACCTTCGTCGGGTCGGTGACGCTGCGGCGGGCGAGCACCCAGTGCGTGCGGTCGGGGCGGTGCCAGGGCCGGACCTCCACACGTGCCCAGTCGTGGATCCGCGGGCCGTGGGCGCCTTCGCCACAGGAGCGGCGCTTCCACTTCTGCCGGGGCAGGCCGGCGACCAGGTCGTGCAGCCGATGGTCCATGGCCCGCCGGGTGACGACCGTGTCGTGGCTGGTGGTGGCCACGACGTGGAAGACGTCGGCCTGCTCGAGTTCGTAGCGCCAGCCTTTGCTGTAGCCGTACCCGGCGTCCGCGGTCACCCAGCGGAAGGGGATCCCGTCATCGATCGTCCGGCGGACCATCGCCCGTGCGAGCTGGACCTTGGTGGCGAACTCGACTTCGTCGCCGATCCCGGCGGCCCGGCAGCGCTCGCGGTCCTCGGTCCAGGACTTCGGCAGGTAGAGCGCCCGGTCGATCAGGGTCCGGCCAAGGGCCCCGGAGTAGGCGAGGAAGACGCCGACCTGGCAGTTCTCGGTCCGGCCGGGGCTTGTATTTCAATTACTGCTTGCTCTGGTGGAGTTGGTGGGATGGTGGACCATGCCTGTGCGTCCGCCTGTCACCGCCTTACGGGCCAAGTTCGATCGGATCCTGCCTCATCTCGACGAGCGCCGTCGTCGGCTCTACCTGGCCAGTGAGGCCGCAGCGATCGGCCACGGTGGGATCGCTCTGGTGGCTGCCGCCTCCGGGGCCAGCGTGTCCACCATCTCGCGCGGTGTCACCGAGCTGGCCGGAAACCCGCCGGCGGCGAGGAGGGTTCGAGCTCCGGGAGCCGGCCGCAAGCCGTTGACGGTCACCGATCCCGGCCTGGTGCCGGCCCTCGAGGCACTGATCGAGCCGCACACCCGGGGCGATCCGGTCTCCCCGCTGCGATGGACCACCTTGTCGTTGCGGGCTCTGGCCTCGACCCTCACATCGCAGGGCCATCCGGTCAGCGCCGCAACCGTCGGGCGCCTGCTGCACGGCCTGGGCTACAGCCTGCAGGGCACCGTCAAGACCACCGAAGGCGCCGGCCATCCGGACCGCGACGCCCAGTTTGCCCACCTCAACGCCACGGCCACCGCCTTCCTCGACGACCGGCAGCCTGTGATCAGCGTCGACACCAAAGCCAAGGAATGGCTCGGCAACCGCGACCGGCCCGGCCGCACCTGGCGGCCGGACAACGACCCGATCAAGGTCGACTGCCACACCTTCACCACCAGCGATCAGCCCGTCGCCATCCCCTACGGGATCTACGACATCGCCACCAACACCGGCTGGGTCAACGTCGGGACCGACCACGACACCGCCGAGTTCGCGGTCGAGTCCATACACCGCTGGTGGCAGCGCCGCGGGCGGGTGCACCACCCGAACGCCACCCGGCTGCTGATCATCGCCGACGCCGGCGGCTCCAACGATCCACGCCGCTGGACCTGGAAGAAGCACCTGGCCGCCTTCGCCCTGGAGAGCGGCCTGGAGATCACGGTCTGCCACTTCCCGCCGGGCACATCGAGATGGAACAAGATCGAACACCGGATGTTCTGCCACATCACCGCGAACTGGCGCGGCCGACCGCTCACCAGCTACGAGGTCGTGATCGAGACGATCGCCGCGACAACCACCCGCACCGGGCTGACCATCGGCGCCGAGCTGGACACCGGCAGCTACCGCCTGGGCTCCACGGTGACCGCTGCCGAGTTCCAGGCCCTGCCGATCACACCCGCCGCGTTCCACGGCGACTGGAACTACACCCTCGCCCCCGTTCCACCCCGACCTCCGGAGGCAGCGGCGGCCGCCCGGCGGATCGACCCCGCCCTGACCGCGACGCTCAGCGACCCCGCCCTGACCGGAATGCCACGGACCGACTTCGAACACCTGGTCGCAGTCTCCGAACCGTACTGGGACGCCCTGGCCGAAGCGGCCTTCCAGCGGCGATTCCACCGTCCACGCAGCTACCTCCACCCGCAGACCAGCAGCCTGGACCACTACCACCGCCTCCTGGCAGCGCTCTTACGCCGACGCGGGGTGATCACCAGCACCCTCCTGGCCCAGTTGCTGGGCGTCACCCGCACCAATCTCTCCAACCAGTTCCAGGACGGCCACCGCCTGTTGGACCTGCACCGCGTCGTCGTCACACCGCTGCCCGGGTCGCCCGCCCGCACCCTGGAACAGCTCCGAGCCCTTCTGCCCGAGTCCGCCGACATGGGAGATCAAGTCTGACAGTTAATCAGATACAAGCCCCGGCGGTGCCGGAGTACTGCCGCTGGACCCCGGCCGAGCGCACGCCCTTCTTCAGGAATCCGGTGTCGTCCACGATCAGCACACCGCCGGGATCGGCCAGGTGCTCGACGACGTACTCGCGTACGTCGTCGAGCACCCCGTCCGCGTCCCAGTCGATCCGGTTCAGCAGCCGCTGGATCCGATCAGGTCCTCCGTGGCCGGCCTCCTCGGCCACCGTCCAACCGTTCTTGCGCTCCAACGGCGCCAGCAAGCCCCGCATGTAGGCCAGCGCCGAATCCCGCGACTCGCTCCGCGCGAACCGGTGGGCAAACCGCTCGTGCAACTCGGTGAGCCCGTCCGACCAGCCACGAGCATCCAACTCGGATATGTCCCCAACCATGAACAGCCCAACGAGCGAATCCAACGACCGTCACGGTAAGCACCGTTGCAGTACTAGGTCACCAGCGACCCGATCCCCGCCTTCGGCCAGGTCAGGCTCGACGATCTCGGCTACCCGCACATCGCCGCCTTCGTCCACACCCAACTCGGCGCCGGGCGCGGCCGAGTAACCGTCCACCGCTGCCTCGCCACACTCTCCAGCGCCCTCGGCGACGCCGTACGACGCCACCGGCTCCCCTACAACCCCGCCCGCCCCACCGTCATCCCGCGGCCCGCTGCAGCCGAACGCCAGATCTGGACCGCCCATGACGCCATCCACTTCCTACGCTGCTGCCACGCCACCGATCCGGCCTTCGCCGACCTCATCGAAGTCCTCATCGGCACCGGCAGTCGCCATCTCCCCACGTGTCGCCGTCGCCCTGCGCCACCGCGCCGAGGGCAAGAACCCCTCACCCACCCGGTCCATCCGCGGCGGCTTCGTCTTCCACCGCCCCGACGGACGCCCCCTCCACCCCGAATGCGTTCTCAACCACTTCCACCAGCTCTGCCACGAGTTCGGCGTGCCCCGCACCACCATCCACGACCTACGCCACCTCGTCGCCACCATCACCGCCGGCGTCCCCCTCACGGTCGTCTCCAAGACCCTCCGGCACGCCACCCTGTCCATCAGCCACCAACATCTACGGTCACCTCACCACCCAGGCCGCCCACGACGCCGTCGACACCATCGACCGCGCCCTCACGACCGCCGACCAGCCGGTGCCAGCCCCCGCCCGGCTACCCTGCCCGAGAACACCCAGGACTCACGCACCCCGGATCCCGGGGCAACGCAGCACGGACAAGGACCCGACGCAGAGGGCAAGTTGATACCTACGCCCGGAGAGCGAGAAGGTCCGTCTCGGATCTCCGATATCACCATGCACTCACAAGGCCCCGAAAACGCATTAAAAGATCGTTTCAGAATGACTTTCGAAGGCGCCGGAGGCAGATGAGGGACTATCAGGATTTCGGCTCTGTTCCATAGTCGGTGGTGACGTCAGGTGACGGGCGTCGTTGGTGCTACATGCGAGATGTCAACTCCCTTGTGGCAAATGTGTTTTCAGGTCTTTCAGCCCTGGTCATCGATGACGTTGCGGACGACGGCGAGGTGATCCGGGTCATCACCCGGACCCGAGATGTTCCGGTGCCCTGCCCGGCGTGCGGGGTGCAGACGGGGAAGGTGCACGGGTATCACGTTCGGACGGTGGCGGATGTGCCGGTGGATGGCCGGCAGGTCGTGGCCCGTGTCCAGGTACGGCGCCTGGTCTGCCCGGTCCTGGGATGCCGGCAGCAGACCTTCCGCGAGCAAGTCCCTGGGCTGATCGAGCGCCTTCAGCGCCGAACCACACGTCTGACCAACCAGGTCTCGAGGGTGGTCAAGGAGTTATGCGGCCGGGCAGCCTCCCGTCTCACCCAGTTCCTGGCCACATCCGTCTCCTACGCGACAGCCCTGCGTCTGCTGCGCCGCATCCCCACGCCCGTCGTGCCGATCCCGCGGGTTATCGGGGTCGACGACTTCGCCCTGCGCCGCCGCCACCGCTACGCCACGATCATCATCAACGCCGAGACCGGCCAGCGCATCGAGGTGCTGCCCGACCGCGAGGCCGCCACCTTGGAGGCATGGCTGCGCGAGCACCCCGGTGCAGAAGTGGTGTGCCGGGACGGCTCGGCCACCTACGCCGAGGCGATCCGCCGCGCAATGCCGGACGCGGTGCAGGTCAGCGATCGCTGGCATCTGTTCAGGAACCTGTGCGACAAGGTCCTGGCCGAGGTCCGCGCCCACGCCACTTGCTGGGCGACCGTCAACCCGCCCCGTCCGGGCGGGGTGCGCGAGCAGACCACCCGCGAGCGCTGGCACAAGATCCACGCCCTCCTCCGTCAGGGCGTCGGCCTGCTGGACTGCTCCCGCCGCCTGGGCCTGGCCTTGAACACCGTCAAGCGCTACGCGCGCATCCCCGAGCCGACCGCCGAGCGGATCGCACCCCAGTACCGGCCCACCCTGGTCGACCCCTACCGCGATCACCTTCGCACCAGGCGCACGGCCGAGCCCGCCGTCCCCGTCCTGCAGTTGTTCCAGGAGATCAAGGAGCAGGGCTACACCGGCAGCCTCAACCTGCTCCACCGCTACCTCAACCAGGGTCGCGCCGAGGGCGACCGCCCGGTCACCACCCCGCGCCGAACCGCCCGGCTCCTACTCACCCGCCCAGACCACCTGCGCACCAAGGAGACCGCCCTCCGAGAACTCGTCACCGCCGCCTGTCCCGAGATGACCGCGCTTGCAGGCTTCGTCCGCGGCTTCGCGGAACTGCTGGCGCCAGCCGCCGGCAACGACACCAAGCTCACCGAGTGGATCACCCGGGTCCGCACCGCCGACCTCCCCCACCTGACGGGCTTCTGCAACGGCCTCGAACTCGACCGCGCCGCCGTGGACGCCGGCCTCACCTTGCCCCACCACAACGGTCGGACCGAAGGCGTGAACACCCGCACGAAGAAGATCATGCGCCAGATGCACGGCCGGGCCGGCTTCGACCTCCTCCGCCACCGCATCCTCCTCCCATAAGGAACGAGGACGCAGCGTCACCACCGACTACGGAACAGAGCCGAATTCATGACACTCCCGCAGATGATGCTGCAGGCGAGGTCGAGTAGTCCCTGGTGGAGGTCGGCGCGTCGCTCGTAGCGGGTGCGGAGGCGCTTGAACTGGTGGAGCCAGG
>NZ_JBHUAF010000374.1:0-8567 GCF_042789895.1 Kitasatospora sp. NPDC056783 | reverse complement strand
CACATGGTGTTGACGATGAGCCCGATGTGGGTGAAGTAGTTCAGCCCGCCGAAGACCAGGAAGGCGAGCCCGGCCAGCCCCCAGGCGACCCCGATCACCGGGGTCATCCAGCGCCTGGGGGCGCGCAGCGCGAACGGGAAGAGCAGCGCCCCGACGCCGACCAGGACGTACAGCCCGGACATGAAGCTGGCCTCCAGCCACGGCCAGTCCGAGAACTCCCCGGAGATGGGCTCCTCGGGCGGGGCGGCGAAGAGCGTGTACTTCCAGCCCGCGGCGGCGATGCCGAAACAGGCGAGCCCCATGCCGAAGACGAACACCGAGATCGGCGCGGCGACCCGGGTCGTCCGGTCGGTGCCGTCCACGGCGAGGAGCTCGCCGCCGCGCTTCCAGAGGTAGAAGGCGGCGGTGAGCAGGAAGACGCCGAACGCCAGGGCGGGTTCGCCGAAGATGACGTTGTCGAACGGGAAGCCCTGCCCGGCCAGCGGCCAGGTCAGGGTCATGTGCAGGCCGGTGGTGACGAGCGTGAACCCGAGCGCCGCGAAGGCCAGCGCCCAGCCGTCGAGCGTGGCGCCGGCCCGGCGGGCGAGGAGCAGGCGCCCCAGGGCCACCACGAGGAGCAGTCCGGCCCCGGCGGCCACCGACATGATCGTGTTGTACGTCGGCATCCGGGCCCAGTCGATCTTCAGACCGGATGCGGCGAGTGGCATGACGTGCTGAATCATGGGTGAGGCATGACGCAACGCGCTCCGCCGCTACACCCCGCGCCGCGCCGGTTCACCCGACGGGCCCACCGACTCCGCTCCGACCGCCCCACCCGCGCGCCCGCGCCACCCCTGGCACAGACTGGTGGGGGACCGACGCTGCCCCGCGACGCTGGGAGAGGCATGCTGCTGGGACTCACCACCGCGCTGGTCGCCACCGTCTGCTTCGGCTTCGGGGCGGTCTTCCAGGCCCGGGGGGCGCGGTCGGCCCCGCGTGCCGACCGGGTCCGGGCGGGTCTGCTGGCCGCCCTGCTGCGTTCCTGGCAGTTCATCACCGGCACGCTGCTGGACATCGTCGGCTTCGTGCTGAGCATCGTCGCGCTGCGCACCCTCCCGCTGTTCCTGGTGCAGGCCGTCACCAACGCCAGCCTGGCCGTCACCGCCGTGGCCGCCGTCCGGCTGCTGGGCGCGCGGCTGCGCCGGGGGGACCTCGCGGCCATCCTCGCGGTCGTCGTCGGACTGACCCTGCTGGCGCTCGGCTCCGGGCAGGAGGGCCGCAACCACGCCGCGCCCGCGTTCCACTGGTCGCTGCTCGCCACCACCGCCGCCGTGCTGCTCGCCACCCTGGTCCTGGTGCGTCGGCGGGGCACCGCGGCCGCGGCCGGGCTGGGCCTGCTGGCCGGCGTCGGCTTCGGCGTGACCAGCCTGGCCGTACGGGTCCTGGACGCCTCCGGTCCGGTCGCCGTCCTCACCGACCCCGCGGCCTACGCCCTCGCGGCCGGCGGCCTCGGCGGCTACCTCGCCTACGCCCTGGCCCTGCAACGCGGCACGGTGACGGCCGCGACCGCCGCCGGAACGGTGACCGAGACCTTCGGCCCGGCGCTGGTCGGCGTGGCGGTGCTCGGGGACGCCACCCGCCCCGGGTTCGAGTGGTGCGCGCTGACGGGCTTCGCGGTCGCGGTGGGCGGCACCTTCGCGCTCTCCCGCTTCGGCGAGCCGGAGGGAGAGTCCGCCGGGCCGGTCGCCCCGCACCGCGACGCCGCGTCGGAGCCGGCCGCCCCGCCGCCCCGGTAGCCCGGGCGGCGCCGCCATGCGAAGGTGGCGTGCCGGACAAAACGGACGGCGACCCGGTCACAGAGCGGCAGGTGCCCGATGGCGGAGGAGCCCCACCCCCGACCCCGGAGGTCGGACCCGAAGGACATCGTGGACACCGTGGACACCGAGGCCCCGGAGCGCCGGACGGACCGGCCCGGCCGCCCCGTCGCGCTGATCACCGGCGCCTCCTCCGGGATCGGCCTCGCCACCGCCACCCGCCTGGCCGACGCCGGCTGGCACACCCTGCTCTCCGGCACCGACCGCGCCCGCCTCGACGACCTCGCCGAGCGCACCGGCGGCCGGGCCCTGCCCGAGGACCTGGCCAAGCCGGACGGCCCCGCCCGCCTGGCCGAGGCGGCCCTGGCCGAGGCCGGCCGGGTGGACGCCCTGATCGCCAGCGCCGGCCTGGGCTGGCGCGGCCCGTACGCGCGGACGCCCTCCGACACCCTGGACCGGATGATCGAGGTCAACCTCGCCGCCCCGCTGCGCCTGGTCCGCCTGCTGCTGCCCGGCATGCTGGAACGCCGGCGCGGCCGGATCGTGCTGATCGGCTCGATGGCCGGCCAGGTCGGCGTGCGCGAGGAGGCCGGGTACGCGGCCACCAAGGGCGGGCTGGCGATGTTCGCGGAGAGCCTCTGGTACGAGCTGCGCGGCACCGGGGTGGGGGTGCGCCTGGTGCTGCCGGGGGCGGTGGACACCCCGTTCTTCGACCGGCGCGGCACCCCGTACCAGCGCGAGCGGCCGCGCCCGGTCCCGGCGGAACGGGTCGCGGACACCGTGGTCGCGACCATCGCCA
The DNA here is from genome assembly GCF_042789895.1 of Kitasatospora sp. NPDC056783. Taxonomy (NCBI): domain Bacteria; kingdom Bacillati; phylum Actinomycetota; class Actinomycetes; order Kitasatosporales; family Streptomycetaceae; genus Kitasatospora; species Kitasatospora sp. NPDC056783. The sequence continues at coordinate 5,975 of NZ_JBHUAF010000374.1, read as the reverse complement.
CCGGGCGCGACCGGCTGTACGTCCCGCAGTGGCTCGGCTTCCCGGCCCGCGTCCACGGCGTGGCGCCCGGCGTGTTCCGCCGGATGGCCGCGCGCTTCGGATGAGCGCCGCCGCGCACCGGGCGGGCACCGCCGTCGCGGCGGCGCTCGCCGCCGCCACGGCCGTCGAGTTCCTGCACCTGGCCCCGGCCGCCGTCCGGCTGCCGCCGCTGCGCCGCACCCTGGCCCGCCGCACCGCCGGCCACGGCACCGCACCGGCCCACATCGCCCTGACCTTCGACGACGGCCCCGATCCGCGTGGCACCCCGTACGTCCTCGACGCGCTGGACGACCTCGGCGCCCGCGCCACCTTCTTCCTGCTCGGCGAGATGCTGGAGCGCGCCCCCGCGCTCGGCCGCGAGCTGGTGGCGCGCGGCCACGAGGTGGCCGTCCACGGCTGGTACCACCGGACGCAGCCGTATCCGGCCCCCGTCCGCGACCTGCGCGAACTGCGCCGGGCCACCGAGGCCGTGGCCGGACTCTGCGGCGCCCGCCCGCAGTGGTACCGCCCGCCCTACGGCGTCCTGACCGCGGGCCCGGCCCTGGCCGCCCGCCGCCTGGGCCTGCGCAGCGTGCTGTGGACCGCCTGGGGCCGCGACTGGACGGCGCGGGCCACCGGCGAGTCCGTCTACGCGACCGCCCGCCCCGGCCTCACCGCCGGCGCCACCCTCCTCCTGCACGACTCCGACCGCACCTCCGCCCCCGGCTCCTGGCGCGCCACCCTCGCCGCCCTCCCGCTGATCGCCGCCCACTGCCGCGCGCACGGGCTCGCCCTCGGCCCGCTGCGCGACCACGGGGTGCCGCCCGGCCGTCGCTGACCGGCCGTGGCCGACCGGCGGGGGCGCCGGCCCGGGAGGGGGCGCCGACCTGTGCGGGGCGTGCGGCGGGGGTGCCCGGCTACCCCAGCCCGATCCGCCGCAGAGCCGACCCGAACCCCTCCTGCCAGGCCGCCGGTGTCGCGCCCGCGGACGGCGGGGGATCGGGGCGGCCCAACGCGGCCAGGGCGTTGCGGACCACCTCGGCGGGGCGGGCGGTGGCGACCTCGGCGTGGCCGAGCTCCAGCTCGTGTTGGAGGTTGTCGCGCCCGTGCCCCTGCACCACGTCGAGCAGCAGCAGCCGCCGGCCCAGCGCCCGGGCCTCGCTACAGGTGTCACCCGAGGCGGTGACCACCAGGTCGGCGGCGGACATCAGCTCGGCGATCCGGTCGGTGTAGCCGAAGGGGTGCAGCCGGGGCTGCCGGCGCGCGGCGTCCCGCAGCAGGCGCTCCAGCTCCCGGTTGCGCCCGGCCACCGCGAGCACGTGCGGCCCGGCGGCGGCCAGCTCGGCGGCGGTCCGGGCGAGCGGGCCGAGCCCCCAGGCGCCCGACATCAGCAGCACGCACCGGGCGCCGTCCGGCACGCCCAGCGCCGAACGGGCCGCGGCCCGGGTCGGCGGCCGGTAGAAGGGCCCGCGCAGCGGCGCGGGCACCACGACGACGTCGGCCTCCGGCCGGTAGCGCCGCACCGCGCACGCGGCGACCTCCGAGGTGACCAGGAACAGGTCCGTCCCCTCCTGCACCCAGAGCCGGTGCGGCGTGACGTCGGTGCAGAACACGAAGTGCCGGAACTCCCGCTCCGGGGCCTGCCGCAGCAGCCGGTTGACCGCGGAGGTCGCGGTGGCGAACACCGAGACCACCAGCCGCGGGCGCTGCGCCTCGATCAGCTCCCGCAGCGCCGGGACCAGCCGGTGGCGGGCCGCCGCGTCGGCGAGCAGCGCGATCCGGGCGCCGGGCCGCAGCGCGGAGAAGTGGAAGGCGTCGTACACCCCCGGCAGGTCGAGCAGCCGGCGGAACACCGCCTCCCCGGCCGCGCCCGAGCGCTGCCCGAGCAGGGCCATGGCGTCGACGGTGTGGGTGCTCCAGCCGCGCTCCCGCAAGGTGTCGGCGCAGGCCCGCGCCATCACGTCGTGGCCCTGTCCGAGCGAGCCGGAGACCAGCAGGGCGTGCGGCATCGGGCGGCCCCGTCAGGTGCGGGCGGCCGGGCCCACGGAGGCCCGGTACCAGTCCGCGTACCGCCGGACCCCGTCGGTGAAGTTGGTCTGCGGCGACCAGCCCAGCAGCCGCTTGGCCTGTGCCGAGGAGATCCGCCGCCCGGTGTAGTCGGCCTTCCGCCCGTCGACGTGCTCGATGCTGACGGGCCCCAGCAACTGGTCCACGGTGTCGGCGATGTTCCGCACCGTCACGGCCGTCGAGCCCTCCAGCGCGAAGGTCTGGTCCTCGGCGTCGGGGGAGAGCGCCCGGACGTGGGCGTCGGCGAGGTCCTCGACGTAGACGAAGTTGCGGCTCTGCCGGCCGTCGCCGGCGATGGTGATCGGCCGCCCGGCCAGCGCCGCCTGGACGAACCGGGCGACGACCAGTTCGTTCCGCATCCGGGGGCCGTACGGGATGCCGTAGCGCAGGATGGTGAAGTGCTGCCCGTAGAGCTCGCGGTAGCTGTGCACCAGCATCTCGGAGGCGAGCTTGGTGGCCACGTACAGATGGCCGCTGCGCTCCAGCTCGATCGGCACGTGTTCGTCCAACTCCTGCTCTCCATCGTCGAGTTGACCGTCGGAGAGGGCGGCGCCGTAGACCCAGACGGTGCTCGCCAGCACCGTGCGGCTCAGACCGCTGCGCCGGGCGGCCTCGAGGACGGCCTCGGTGCCGCCGATGTTGCTGCGCACCGCGCCGACCGGGTCGGCGGACACCCGCTCGACGTCGGCCATCGCGGCCAGGTGGTAGACCACCTCGCTGCCGGCCAGCGCCGCGGTCAGCGCCCCGAGGTCGAGGACGTCGAGCCGCGCGTGCTCGGCGTCGGGGTTGAGGTACTTGTCGGTGGTGTCCACGGCGAGGACGTCGTGGCCGGCCGCGATCAGGTGGTCCACGACGTGTGAACCGATGAACCCGCAGCCCCCGGTGACGGCGATCCGCACGGTCTTGCTCCCTTCGCTCCGGTCACCCGGCCAGGCGGCGGTGCACCGCGGACACGGCCTCGACCACCTGTTCCGTCTCGTCCTCGGTCATGTCGGAGTGCACCGGCAGGCAGACCTGCCGCGCGCAGACGTCCTCGGCCACCGGCAGCGGCCCACGCCGGTGGGGGGCGAGCACCGGCTGGAGGTGCAGCGGCAGGTCGTAGACCTCGCCGGACAGCCGCACCCCGTGCTCCTCGGCCACCAGCCGCTTGAACTCCGCCCGGTCCACCCCGGCGGGCAGCAGCGCCACGTACTTGTAGTAGTTGCCGCGGCAGCCGGGCGGCTCGAGCACCGGGTCGAGGCCGTCCAGGCCGGCCAGCGCCGCGTCGTAGCGGCGGGCGACGGCCCGGCGGTTCTCGACGAACTCCTTCAGCCGGCGCAGGTGCACCGCGCCGATCGCGGCGTGCGGCTCGCTCATCCGCCAGGCGTGGCCGGGCCTGACGTGGTGGTTGGTGGTGAAGGAGCCCTTGCCCTGGTCGCGGTAGACCCGGGCCTCGTCGCGCAGCTCCGGCGACTCGGTGAGGATCATCCCGCCCTCGCCGCTGGTGGTGACCTTGGTCGGGTAGAAGGAGAAGGCCCCGGCCAGGCCGAAGGTCCCGGCGGCGCGCCCGTCGAAGCTGCTGCCGTGGGCGTGCGCGGCGTCCTCCACCAGCGGGATGCCGCGCCGGTCGCACAGCGCGCGCAGGGCGCCGGCCTGCGGGCCGACCAGCCCTCCGATGTGCACCAGGACGACGGCGGCGGTGTCCGGGGTGAGCGCGGCCTCCAGGGTCTCGGGGGAGAGCGCGAGGGTGGCCGGGTCGACGTCGGCGAACACCGGGCGGCCGCCCGCGTGCAGCACCGCGCCGGCGGTCGCGTAGAAGGTGACGGCGGGGACGACCACGTCGCGGCCCCGGACGTCGACGCTGCGCAGGATCACCTCCAGCGCCGCGGTGCCGCTGCTCACCGCGACGGCGTGCGAGGCGCCGTGCTCGGCGGCGAAGGCCTGCTCGAAGCGCTCGGTCCACGGACCGAGGGTGAGCGAACCGGTGCCGAGCATCTCGGTCACCGCCTCGGCGACCGCCGCGCGGTCGTTCTCGTCGAACACGATGCGGGCGGCTGGAACGCCCATGGGGCACCTCCGGCGGCGGGCTGCGAGAGCAGCACCGATCGGGTCGGATCCTCCCGAACCGCACGGAAAGCGGACGGGTCAGGAGGATCACGCTACTTCGCCCACCGGGCCGCGGCCCGCCGTCGCGGTCCGCGCGAGTGACCGGACCTGCTTCCGCCGCAGGTCGGAGCGCTGCCACCGGTGCGGGGCGCGCGCTCCTCCGTACGGGGGAGAGCCGTACTGCGTCCGTAGTACGCAAACGGCCTGCGCAGGGACGACGACGGATGAGGGGACGGCGATCAAGGATGGGTCATGCTGCGGCGGACCCGCGTCCACCAGGACGCCCGGCCCGCCGTGGTGCGTCCAGTTCCAACGAACCGCATCCGAAGGAGTCCGCTCTCCCGTGGCCACGTTCCTCTACCGTCTGGGCCGATGGACCTTCGTCCGGCGCCGGCTGGTGACCTTCCTCTGGGTCGCCGTGCTGGCCGCCGTCGGGGTCCTGGCGGCCAAGGCGCCCGCCGCACCCGACGACGGCTTCGCGATGCCCGGCACGGAAGCGCAGAAGGCCTTCGACCTGATGAACGAGCGCTTCCCCGGCGGCCACGCCGACGGGGCCTCGGCGCGCATCGTGTTCGTCGCCCCCTCCGGCCAGAAGATCACCGCCGCCCCCAACCAGCAGGTGGTCGAGCGCACGGTCGACGAGGTCGCCAAGTCCGAGCAGGTCACCGGCGCGGTGAACCCGTTCAAGATGCAGGGCGCCGTCTCCCAGGACGGCACCACCGCGTACGCGACGGTCAACTACTCCGCCAAGGCGGGCGAGGTCTCCAAGACCGCCACCGACACCCTGGAGCAGGCCGCCCAGCACGGCCGGGACGCCGGGCTCAAGGTCGAGATCGGCGGCAACGCGCTGATGGCCAAGCCCGACGCGGGCGGCAGCAGCGAGGCGATCGGCATGGCGCTGTCCGCCGTCGTCCTGGTGATCACCTTCGGCTCGCTGCTCGCGGCCGGCCTGCCGCTGCTCACCGCGATCATCGGCGTCGGCCTCGGCATGGGGCTGATCACGGCGCTCGGCAGCACGCTCGGGCTCTCCGCCACCACCGGCACGCTCGCGATGATGCTCGGCCTCGCGGTCGGCATCGACTACGCGCTGTTCATCGTCTCCCGCTACCGCGCGGAGCTCGCCGAGGGCCGGGCACCCCAGGAGGCGGCCGGCCGGGCGGTCGGCACCGCCGGATCCGCGGTGGTCTTCGCCGGCCTCACCGTGGTGATCGCGCTGGCCGGCCTCTCCGTGGTCGGCATCCCGATCCTGGCCAAGATGGGCATGGCCGCCGCCGGGACGGTCGTCATCGCCGTGCTGGTCGCGCTCACCCTGGTGCCCGCGCTGCTCGGCTTCCTCGGCCGCAAGGCGCTGCCGCGCAAGGCCCGCAAGGCCCGCGGTGCGGCGGCCCCGGCCGCGAAGGAGAACGGCGGCGCCCGCTGGGCCCGGTTCGTCGTGCGCCGCCCGCTCGCGGTGCTGCTCGGCGGTGTGATCGGCCTCGGCGTGCTCGCCGCCCCGGCGCTCGACCTGCGACTCGGCCTGCCGGGCGACGAGGCCAAGCCGACCTCGACCACCCAGCGCCGCGCCTACGACCTGCTCTCCGAGGGCTTCGGCCCGGGCTTCAACGGCCCGCTGACGGTCATGGTCGACGTCAAGGGCGTCGCCGACCCGAAGGCCGCCGTCAACGCGGTCGAGAAGAAGGTCTCCGGCGTGCCCGGGGTCGTCGCGGTGACGCCGCCGATGTTCAACAAGGCGGGCGACACCGCCATCCTGAACGCCGTCCCGGCCACCGGTCCGAGCGATGCCAAGACCAAGGACATCGTGCACG
>NZ_JBHUAF010000373.1:0-8592 GCF_042789895.1 Kitasatospora sp. NPDC056783 | reverse complement strand
CCCCGAAGTGGTCCTCCAGGCTGCCCCGGATCGCGTTGCTGGCGAGCGCGCGCAGCAGCTGGGCCCGCTGCTCGTCGCTGGGCGTGGTGTTGTCGGTGGTGAACTCGTCCTCGCCGGCCGCGAGTTCGGTGCTGAGCCCGGCGACGACCTGGTAGGCGTACGGGAGCGAGGCACGGACGGTGTCGAGGAAGGCGGCCTCGTCGACGCGGCCCTGCTGGGCCTGGGCGAGGAGGGCGGGGGAGACGTCGAGCGACATGAGGTCCTCTTTCGGGGGATGCGTCGGGCTTCTCTGGGCAGCGGCCCGTGGCGGGCAGCGGTCACCCGCAACGGTTATCGAAGATGAAAACCATTGCAAGGAAGACTCTTCCGGTCACCCTGACGCCCTGTCAAGCGGGGGCCCTCGAAGGGTTGACGGCGCGGGTGCCGGGAGCCCCGCCCTTCCCCCGGGGCGTGCCGGTCCTCTCATGGGCCGGTCGCGGCGTGGCCCCCCGGCAAGGCCCGCGTTAGGGTCACCCCATGGAGCCACGACGGAACGCGCGCGCCCGGAGGACGTGGTGAGGGAGGGCGGGACGGTGCCGGCCGACAGCGAGGCTCTCGGACCGCAGTTCGACTTCCTGCTCCAGGAACCCCTGACCCGGGCGCGCGGCGGGGACTCCCTGCAGAAACAGCTCCTGCACCGGCTGCGGGCCGCCGTCCTCGACGGCCGGCTCCCGGCGGGCAGTCGGCTACCGGGCTCGCGGCCCCTGGCCGAGGGCCTCGGGGTGTCACGCAACACCGTGACCCTCGTGTACGAGGTGCTGAGCACGGAGGGCTACATCGAGCCCAGCAGACAGGGCACCCGCGTCGCCGCGCTGGCCCGCCCCGAGCCGGCGGACCGCGGGCACCAGGCCCCGGCCACGCTGGCGCGGCGCGCCGAGCGGATCCGCGAGCGCGAGCTGGTCGGCGCGGACTCCCACGCCTTCGCGCCCGGGGTCCCCGCCCTGGCCCAGTTCCCCCTGGCCGCCTGGCGGCGTTCGCTGGACCGGGTGCTCGTGCGGGGCGGGACCGGGCTGCTGGGCTACGGCCCGCCGCAGGGCGAGCCCGCACTGCGGACGGCCGTTCTGCACCACCTCGCGCTCGCCCGCGGGATGCGCTGCGCCCCGGAACAGATCGTCATCACCGAAGGCGCGCAGGAGGCGCTCTCCCTGTGCGTCCGGCTGGTCACCGACCCGGGGGACACCGCCTGGGTCGAGGACCCGGGCCACCGCGGCGCGCAGACCGCGCTGGTCGGCGGCGACCTGGCCGTGGTGCCCGTCCCGGTCGACGCGGAGGGCCTGCGGATCTCCGCGTCCGACTGGCGGGAGCGCCCGCCCCGCCTGGTGTGCACCACCCCCGCGCACCAGTACCCGACGGGCGCGGTCCTCACCGCGTCCAGACGCCTCGACCTGATCGAGAACTGCCGCCGGTACGGCGCCTGGATCGTCGAGGACGACTACGACAGCGAGTTCCGCCACAGCGGCGAGCCCCTCGCCTGCATGCAGGGCCTGACGCCCGGCGCGCCCGTCTTCTACGTCGGGACCTTCAGCAAGACGCTGTTCCCCTCCCTGCGGGTGGGGTTCCTCGTGCTGCCCGAGCCGCTGGTCGACCGGGCGGCACCGGTGGTGGACGAGCTGCTGCGCGGCGGTCACCGCCACGAACAGCTCGCCCTCGCGCACTTCATGGAGAGCGGCCAGTACGGCAGGCACCTCGCCCGGATGCGCCGCCTCTACCGCCGTCGGCGTGACGCGCTCAGGGTGGCCCTGGCCGAGCACTTCGACGTGCCCCACACCGTGACCGGCGGGGACAGCGGGATGCACCTGACCGTGCGACTGCCACCGGAGGCGGCCGACCTGCCCCTGGCCCGCGCCGCCCGCCGCCACGGGTTGGCGCCCCGGCCGCTGTCCCAGCACTGTCTGATCCCGGACGCGGCCCACAACGGGCTCGTCCTGGGGTACGGCAACACCCCCGAGTCGGCGTTCGTCCCCGGCCTGCGCCGACTCGCGCGGCTGGCCGGGGACCCGGACCGGCCTCCGGAGGTCAGCGGGCTCGCCGGTCCGCCGTGACGACGGGCCCCGGCGGCCGGCTGACCTTGATCACGAACACCGCGATCGTCACGGCCAGCGCCGCGAACACCAGTCCCAGCTGGAACGCGCTGCTGATGCCGTGCGCCAGGACCTGCGAGGAGTACGGCGCCGGGAGGCGGCCGGTGTCCCGGAACCGGGCGGCCTGCTGCGGGGTGGCCTGGCGCAGGAACGCCGCGGCCTGCCGCCGGGCCTCGTCGCGGCCGGCGGTGCCGTACGCGGTGACGAGGATCGACAGCCCGAGCGATCCGCCGACCTGCTGGGCGGTGTTGAGCATGCCGGTGGCGGCCCCGGTCTCGTGCGGGGCGACCCGGGAGACGACGGTGAGGGTGGCGGGGACGAAGATCGAGCCCATGCCGAAGCCGAACATCATGGTCGGTCCGAGGATGCCGGCGGCGTAGCCGCTGTCGATGTCGATCCGGGTCGCCCAGATGACCCCGCCGAGGACCAGCAGCGAGCCGGCCACCAGGAAGGGCTTGGGGCCGAAGCGCACCTGGGTGCGGGCGGCGAACTGGGCGGCGGCGACGATGGCGACGCTGATCGGGAGGAAGGCGAAGCCGGCCCGCAACGGGCTGAAGCCGAGGATCTCCTGCACGAACAGGGTGATGAAGAAGAAGATGCCGAACATCGTCGCGGCGACGCACAGCAGCAGCCCGTACGCGCCCGAGCGGTTGCGGTCCCGCAGCAGGCGCAGCGGCATGATCGGCTGCCGCGCGTGCCGCTCGTTCGCCACGAACGCGGCGATCAGCACCACCGCCAGGCCGAAGGCCGTCAGGGTGACGGAGTCCGTCCAGCCGTGGTCGGAAGCGCGGATGAAGCCGTACACCAGCGAGACCATCCCCGCGGTGGCGGAGAACGCGCCGGTCAGGTCGAAGCGCCCGGGGTGCCGCTCGGACTCGTTGATGTAGAGCGGCGCCAGCAGCGCGATCGCGATGCCGATCGGCACGTTGACGAACAGCACCCAGCGCCAGGACAGCCAGGAGGTGAGCATCCCGCCGAGCAGGAGGCCCACGGCGCCGCCCGCGCCGGCGACCGCGGAGTAGACGCCGAAGGCGCGGTTGCGTTCCGGGCCCTCCTTGAAGTTGGTGGCGATCAGTGCCAGCGCGGTCGGCGAGGCGATGGCCCCGCCCACGCCCTGGAGCGCCCGGGCGGTCAGCAGCCAGGCGGAGGACTGCGCGACGCCGCCGAGCAGCGAGGCCAGGCTGAACACCAGGACACCGACGACGAACACCCGCCGCCGCCCCAGGATGTCGCCCGCGCGCCCACCGAGCAGCAGCAGCCCGCCGAAGGTCAGGGTGTAGGCGTTGATGACCCAGGACAGGTCGGTGGTGTCGAACTTCAGCGCCTGCTGGATGTGCGGCAGCGCGATGTTCACGATCGTGACGTCCAGGACGACCATCAGCTGGGTCGCCGCGATGACGGTGAGTGCGATCCCTGGGTGCTGGCCCCGGCGTGCGGTCGCGGGCGCGGCCTCGGCCAGGGCTCGGGAGGTGGCCATGGCAGGTCTCCCAATGGCTCGGGAGTGAACGACGGGCAGGGGGGCGGATCCGTTCACCACCACCGACGGTAACCCCGGGTGATAGGGAACACAATCGTTCATTACGGACAGCTGCCGTCCGTGCCCCGTTCCCGGGAGGTCAGGCGGACGGCAGGAGCGCGGCGCGGCGCCGCCAGTACCGCCACCCGGCGTCGATCTGGCCGGGGGCCCAGGCCACCGCGTCCTTCTCCAGGCACTCCCGGTGGCCGGTGCGGTGGCGGATCTCGCCCGCGGCCCGGGCGGTGAGCTGGGTCCGGCAGGCACGTTCGAGCAGGATCGCGTACATGACCGCGTGGGCGGCGTCGCGGCCGACCGCCGCCAGCCCGTGGCCGGGCATCAGGCAGGCGCGGGCGTCGCCGAGGTCGGCCGCGAGCGCGCGGCCCAGCTCGGGGGTGCGCACGAGGTTGTCGGTGGCGGTGAACCGGGGCAGGCCGTGCTCGGCGAAGACGACGGCGTCGTGGCTGAGCGCGCACAGCGGCTCGTCGAGCGCGCTGAAGGCGTTGACCGTCGGGGAGTGGGTGTGGACGCTGACCCGGACATCGGGCCGAGCCCGCATGATCCCGGTGTGGATGTGGTGTTCGAGGTGGACCCGCCCGTTCCCCTCCAGCGGTTGACCGGTCCACGACACGAGCAGCACGCGATCGGGCGTGACCTCCTCCAGGCCCCAGCCGGTCGCCTTCATCCACACCCCGCGCCCCCGCGGATCGCGGACCGCGAGGTGTCCCCACACCATGTCGCCCTGTCCGGCCGCGGCCAGGACCCGGCTGCCCGACACGACCAGGTCGACCGGGTCGTCGATGTTTCCGTCCGTCATGGATCGTGCTCCTCGATGTCGTGTTCCGGGCCCGTCACCGGGCGGCTCCGGGCCGCCGCCCGGACGGCGACGGCCCGCCGCGCGCGGGGCCTTGGCGGTCGCCGGCGGCGATGTCCCGAACCCTAAGGAGCGGCCGGGGACCGTGACCAGTGAAAAGAACGCAAGTGCTACTTTCGCCTGGTGAAAGTGACCTCCCTCGACCTCAACCTCCTCGTCGTCCTCGACGCGGTGCTGGAGGAGGGCGGCGTCACCGCCGCGGCCCGGCGCCTGGACCTCTCGGTCCCCGCCGTCAGCCGGGCCCTGGGACGGCTGCGGACGGCTTTCGCCGACCCCCTGCTGGTCCGCTCCGGCCGGGGCATGAAGCCGACCGCGCACGCGCTGGCACTGCGGCCGCGGATACGCGCCCTGGTCGAGGACGCCCAGAACCTGCTGGGGCCGGTCGAGGGGGACACACCGGCCGCACTGCGCCGGTCCTTCACCGTCCTGGCCCCCGAGGACCTGGTCGCGTGCTTCGGCGCGGACCTGCTGGCCCGGGTGCGGGCCGAGGCCCCCGGCGTCCAGTTGCGCTTCCTCGGCGAAGGGCGGACGGCCGACGAGGGCACGGCCGTACGGGAAGGGGCGGCCGACGTGGCGATCGGCGTCAACACGCACAAGGAGGACGGCCTCCGCTCGGAAGGACTGGTCCGTGAGCTACTGCTCGGCGTCGTCCGCGCCGGCCACCCGCTGAGCCACGGCGAGCCCACGACGGCCCGCTTCGCCGCCTGGGACCACGTCGTGGTCTCCCGGCACGGCCGGCTGCGCACCACGACCGACCGCCTCCTGGAGGCCGAAGGCCTCCGGCGCGCCGTGGCGGCCTCCGTGCCCGACTTCACCACGGCGCTGCGCCTGATCGCCGCCGGAGACCTCGTCGGCACCGCGCCGGCCACCCTGGTCCGAGGCCTGGCGGGCCCGCTCCGACTGGCCGCCTTCCCGGTGCCGTTGAGCCTGAAGCCACTGCGTGTCAGCCTGCTGTGGCACCCCCGCCACGAGAACGAACCGGCCCACCGCTGGCTGCGCGCCCGCATCCGTGAGGTGGCCGGCCGGCCCGGCGCCCGCGACGGGACCGGAGCGCCGGTTCCGCACGGCGCGCCCGAGCGCTGACCGGCGCGGAGCGGACCGGGCCTGCTCCCCGGGCCACCGCGGCCGTGCGGGCACCGTCACGACGGGGCGGGGGGCGGCCACCGCCCGGGTGATCGGTCCGGTCCGTGGGAGGACCCGATCAGATCCGGTAGCGGATCCGCTCCTCCCGGATCAGCGCTTCCAGCTCCGCGTCCGACAGCGGGTGCAGCGAGTCGAGGATCCCGCGCAGCTCCGCTTCGTCGACCTCGTCGCCGGTGACGTCGATCTCCGTCCTCTGGCGTTGGCGGGTGAGGCTGACGCTCCGGCCGCCGTAGGGGTGGTCGCGGACCGTGAGCAGGTCGCCCCGGGCGTCCACCGAGCAGGTCACGCCCTGCTCCGCGCGCTCGGGGCACCGGAGGACCGTCGGCGTGAACGACAGGCGCACCGAGAGGTTCGCGAACCGTGACTCGTACCCCTCCCGGACGGGCCGGTACTCGGCGGAGAAGGAAGCGGGGCCGGACTCGGCGCGGGACACCCGCATGTCCGAGGGCGCGGCCCCCAGGAGCAGCGTTTCCGCACGCTCCCGGTAGCCGGCGACCTCCTCCTCGTGCCGGCGCTGCTTCGCCTGCGCGGGGCCGAGGAACCCTCCGTAGGCGACGGCGGTGGCCAGCACGGCCAGCGCCCCCAGCCGGACCCAGCGGCCCGGCACGAAGAAGGCCGCCGCGACGGCGTACGGCACCCCGGTCAGCGCGATCCGGGTGCCGCCGTCGCCCAGACCGACCTCCTTGCCGTAGGCGGCCACACCCGCCAGGACGCCGAGCGTGCCGAGGGCGAAGACCAGGACGGCCCAGAGCAGACGCCTCGGTACGGAGCCGCACAGCGGCACCACGGTCCGTACCGGCATGCCCATGACGGAGAGCAGTAGCACCGCCAGTGGGACCCCCACCGCGAGGACCGTCAGCGCCGCGCCCGGGCCGCCTCCCCAGGCTGTTCCCACCACGGTGAAGCCGAGTACCGGCGCCGCGAGGGTCATCGTGGCCCAGACCAGGAAGAGGTGCAGGGCCATCAGTGCCCCTTTGCCGTTGTCCATGGCACGGAGCCTGCCAGCCGGCGCCCTCGGTGCGCATGAGTACCCGTACTCACGGATCGTCTCGGGACGGGCCGAGCGCCGCGGAACCGGCCCCGAGGTCACCGGGCCCGGACGACCACCACCGGGCAGTCGGCGTGCTGCGCGCAGTGGGTGCTCACCGAGCCGAGCAGTGCCTTGGTGAAGCCGCCGCGGCCGTGGCTGCCGACCACCAGCAGCTCGGCGCCCCGGGCCGCCTCCAGCAGGACGTCGGAGGGATCGCCCATGACCATCGTCTGGCGGACCTCCGCCCGGCAGTCGTCGCCGAGCACCGTGTGCAGCTCGTCGGCGAACCGGCGCTCGGCCAGCTCCCGGTCGAAGGTGGGGTCGACCATCGGTGCCGACCAGCCGAAGTGGCTCGGCGGCTCCCAGGCGCCGACCGCGTCCACGATCCCGCCGATCAGCGTGGCGTGCCGGGCCGCCCAGCGCAGCGCGGCGTAGGAGGACGGCGAGCCGTCGACGCCGACCACGACGCGGGGCGCGGAGTCGTTCGCGTTCATCTGCACCGTCCTGTGGGTCGCCGGGTGGCGGATCGCCGGCCTCCCTGACCACGGTGCTGGCCGTTCTGCGCCGCCGCCACCACGGCCCGCCGCCCGGGTGACGGCCGACATCCTCCCGGTTCCCCTTCGCGGGCGCCCGACCGTGCCACGGCCCGGGTGGACCGGTGGGGCCCGCTCGGCCGGGTGCCGCTGTGGACCGCGGCGGGCGCCCGGCCGTTGACGGCGGCCGGGTTCCTCGCCGCCGGTTCGGGCCGGCCCCGGGTGCGGCGGGTGCCGCGGCGCGGCGGCCGATCCCCACCGGCGCCCTCGCCGCGGCCTGAGGTTCCGTCAGCCGTCCGGTCCCCGCCGCGACCCGACCGGGCTCCGCCGCAGGCCGGGGCCCGGGGCGGAGTCGAGACGATGACGAACGATCAGAAGCGCGTCACCGTCTTCGCGTTCCCGCAGGTTGGACGCGTGCATGACGTTTTTCCGGGGGGCGGGACGACCCTTGACGGGGCTTGGGTTCTCTGCGAACCTCTCGGCAGGTCTGGACCAAGATCGGCCTCTTCGCCGGGGGAGGCCGGCGCCGATCCGACGGTCCGCAGGGGGGATCTGCGGGCCGGGGACGTCGAGGCCGCAGCGGCCCGTCGGCCGCGCCGCCAGAGCACCCGCGGCGCCGACCACGTCGGCGCCCGGCCACGGGGAACGCACCATTCACCGACTGCCGAATCGAGTCGCACATGCCGCACTCCCTCCCCTCGCACGCCTCGCCCGCACAGCGGGGCGTCTGGTTCACCGAGCGCCTCGGCCAGGTGCACGGGGTGTTCCACATGCCGGTCCTGCTCTCCTTCGACCGGGTCGACGCCGAGGCGCTCGCGCGGGCCGTCACGACGGTGACGGAGCGTCACCCCTCGCTGGCCCAGGTGTTCGTGGAGCGCGACGGCGGCCTCGTCCTGGAGCCGGGCACCGCTCCTGTCCTCGACGTGGTCGACGTCTCCGGGGACTGTGCGGACGGTCGGGAGAAGCGGCTGGCGGAGGACGCGGCACGGCCCTTCGACCTGGAAGCCGGCCCGCCGGCGCGGTTCACCCTCCACCGGGGCCGCGGCGAGGCGGCGGTCCTGCTCGTGGTCGTGCACCACGCGGTGTTCGACGGGGAGTCCAAGGACGTCCTGGTGGCCGAACTCGCCGCCGCCTACGCTCAGGCGCTGGGCGAGGCCGCTCCGGCGGCCGACCGGACCCCGCCCGGGCCGGCGGCCGCGCCCGACCCGGAGCTGGTCCGCCGCGCCGCGGACTGGTACGGGCCGCGGTGGGCCGCGGCGACCGAGCCCGTCCTGCCCGGGCTGCCGCACGCCGTCACGGCCCCGGCGTCCGGGGCGTCGGTCGGGTGGCGGACGGACGCGCGGGGCAGGGCGGCCCTGGCCGAGGCCGCGGAGCGCAGC
>NZ_JBHUAF010000372.1:0-8608 GCF_042789895.1 Kitasatospora sp. NPDC056783 | reverse complement strand
CCCGTCGCCCGCGAGGGAAGGTCAGGACGCGGGCATCAGTACGGTGTCGACGATGTAGACGGTGGCGTTGGCGGTCTGGACGTCGCCACAGAGGACCTTGGCGGTGCCGTTGGCAGTGAAGTCGGGGGTGCCGCCGGTGACGGTGACGTCGTGGGCCTCCAGGGTCTTGTGGGCGCCGGCCAGGGCTTCGGGGGCGAGGCGCTGGGGGACGACGTGGTAGGTGAGGATCTTGGTGAGCTTGTCCTTGTCGGCGAGGACGGCGTCGAAGTCGGCCTTGGGCAGCTTGGCGAAGGCGTCGTTGGTGGGGGCGAACACGGTGATGTTCTTCGCGGAGTTGAGGGTATCGACGAGACCGGCCTGCTTCACGGCCGTGACCAGGGTCGACAGCAGCGGGTTGTTGGACGCCGCGGTCGCGACGGGGTCGGCGGCCATGCCGGCGAAGGAGCCGGCACCGTCCTTGGGCACGGCCGCGCAGGCGGCGCCGAAGGGCCTGGCCGCCATGGCCTGGGCAGCGGGGTTGTCCGTCGCGGGGGCCGGGTTCGCCGTCCCCGCGCTCGCCGCGGCGGTGCCGGTGGTCTTGCCGGACGCGGTGCTGCCGTCGTCGCCGCAGGCCGTGAGGGTCGCGGCGAGGACCACCCCCAGGAGGAGGGCGGTGGCGGACTCGCGGCGCAGGATGGTGGTCATCGGTGTCTTTCGCTTTCCGGTCGGATGAGGATGTGTCGGGTCGTGCGGGCGGAGCGGTGGCCGCTCCCGGAAGGTGTGCTCAGAGGACGGTGACGACGGTGCTGTGCCAGCCCGTCGCCCCCGAGGGGAAAGGCGGTCGGCGCTCCTCGCCCTGGAGCTCGCCGGCGGCGTCGGTGGCGCGCGTCTCCAGGCGGTGGGTGCCCCGCGTGGCCCCGTGCCAGGTGTGGTGCCACTGACGCCAGACGTCGGGTCCGGCGTCGGCGGCGAGCACGGCCTGCTGCCACGGCCCGCCGTCGACGCGTACGTCGACCGCGGCGACGCCCCGGTGGGTCGCCCACGCGGTGCCCGCGACCGTGACATCGCCGGCCGGCACGCGGGCGAACGCCGCCGGCACGTCGATCCGGGAGGCGGTGCGGACCTCGCCGGTGCGGTCCCACCCTCGCGCGACCCAGTACGGGTCGCGGGCGGCGAAGGTGGTGACCTCCAGGTCGACCAGCCACTTGGTGGCGGAGGTGTAGCCGTACAGGCCCGGCACGACGGTTCGGCACGGGAAGCCGTGTTCGACGGGCAGGGGCGCACTGTCCATGGCGACCGCGAGCAGCGCGGCCCGCCCGTCCGTCAGCACGTCGAGCGGAGTGCCGATGGTCATGCCGTCCTTCGAGCGCCCCAGGACCTGGTCGGCGCCCGCCCGCACACCCGCGCGGCGCAGCAGGGCGGGCAGGGAGGCGCCGAGCCAGCGGGTGGTGGCGATGTAGGGGCCGCCGACCTCGTTGGAGACGCATGACATGGTGTGGTCCAGCTCCTCCAGTGGCAGGGCGAGGAGGTCGTCGAAGGAGAGCTCGGTCGGGCGGTCGACCAGGCCGTGGATGCGCAGGGTCCAGCGCCGCGGGTCGATGCGGGGCAGGGTGAGCGCGGTGTCGACGCGGTAGAAGTCGCGCGTCGGGGTGCGCAGCGGCGCCAGGCCGGGGATGGCAAGGTCGGCGGCGGGCGGCAGGGGCGGCGCGAGGCGCCGTGGGCGCGGGAGCGCTACGGCGGCGCGGGCCGCGGTGATGTCGTTGCGCCGGTCGGACAGGTGGCGCGCGGCGGGAGCGAGACCGGCCGACAGGGCGATGGCGGCACCGGCGCCGATCACGCCGCGCCGCCCCGGGGTGGCGGCGGACGGGGACGGCCGCGGGGTGTGCCGGGGGCTTTCGGCAGCGGGGACCGCAGGGGCGGAGGCGGGTGGGGCAGGTGGGCCGGAGGCGGGTGGGGCGGGTTTCGCCGACGCGGCGGGCGAGCGGCTCGGCCGCAGGAGGGCGAGCAGGACCGCCGCGGCGGTGAGGGCCGCCGCCGCCGAGGGCAAGGCGTCGGCGCTCTGCGCGCCGGGGCGCGTGAGGGCCGCCCCGACGCCGAGCAGGCCGAAGCCGGCCGCGAGGACGGCTCCCGCGGCTGTTCGGCGGGCCGCGAGCGGACCGAGGGCCGCGGCCAGCAGACCCATGACGGTGTAGATCCCGGCCAGGAGAACGGTCTTGTCGGACGTGCCGAACGAACGCACCGCCCACTCCTTGACCGCGGTGGGCGCGAGATCGATCGCGGTCGAGCCGATGGCGAGAACCGGCGCGGCCTGGGGGCGGACGAACGCCGCCACCGCCTCGCCGACCGCGAAGGCCGCGCAGGCGGCGGCGATCCCGCAGGCCATCCGCGCCGCCGGCGCGCCCGCGGCGCCGCACCGGACGGGAAGGGTCGTCACGTCTTTGCTCACACAGCGCATTCGAGTGAGCGGGTGCCGCGGATGGGTGCGGCCCTTCGGGTTCACCCGTCAGAGTGACGAGATGGGTCGCAATCCCGTCGGAGCCATCCGCCGGAACCCCGGTGACGAATACGGTGCGGCAGGTGAACGTCGTACTCGCCGCACTCCACGTCCCCTGCAGAGCCCAGGAGACCGCCATGCACGCCGCACCCGGCCGACCGGCCGCAACCCGGCCCCGTCCTGCCGGACCACCGGGGCCAGGGCACCCGCGGCACCGGGAACGCACGTGGTGAACTCCCTCGTCTGCCCGCGTGGGCGGCCCGAACCGTCCGGCGATCTGAAGAACGTCATGGAGCGCGTCGCCCTGGGAGACCACGCCGCGTTCGCCCGTCTGTACGACGCGGTGGCCGGGCCGGTGTTCGGCCTGGTGCGGCGCGTCCTGTGGGACGAGGCCCAATCGGAAGAGGTGACACAGGACGTGATGCTGGAGGTGTGGCGTGGCGCGAGCCGCTACGACCCGCGCTGCGGCGAGGTGATGGCGTGGGTGATGACCATCGCCCACCGCCGCGCGGTCGATCGGGTCCGCTACTGCCGCGCGGTGGCCGACCATGACCGCAAGGCCGCCGCCGCGCACCAGGAGACCGCGTTCGACGACGTCGCCGAACGGGTCCAGGCCAACGCGGAGCAGCAGCAGGTCAGGCAGTGCCTGCACCGCCTCACCGACCTGCAGCGCGAGTCGGTGCTTCTGGCGTACTACCAGGGCCTGACCTACACGCAGGTCGCCGAGCGCCTGTGCGCGCCGCTGGGAACCGTCAAGACCAGGTTGCGTGACGCTCTGATCAGGTTGCGCGACTGCCTGGGAGCCGGATCATGACCGCTGCCTCCGACCCGCACCTGCTCACCGGCGCGTACGCGCTGAACGCGCTCGGTGATGACGAACGGGGCGCCTTCGAGGAGCACCTCGGCGGCTGCGAGACCTGCCCGCAGGAAGTGGCCGGGTTCGCCGCGGCCCTCGCCCGGCTCGCCTCCCGCCACGCCCTGCCCTCACCACCCGCCCTCCGCGCCCGGGTCCTGGCCCGCGTCGAACACGAGCGCCAACTGCCGCCCCCGCGTCGTGTCACCGCCCATCCGGCGCCCGCTTCCCGGGCACGTGCCGGCGGCCGGCGGCCCAGGTGGCCCCGCCTTGCTCTCGCCGCCTCGCTGGCCGCGGCCACGACGCTCGGCGTGTTCGCGGTGCGCCAGCACGAGCAGGCCCGACAGGCACAGGCCACCGCCGAACGCCTGCGCTCCCGGCAGGCGGCGTTCGACGGCCTGTTGACGGCTCCCGACGCCCGCTTGAGCACCGCGGGCCCTGCCGACGGCGGCCCGGGCACCGGCACCGTCCTCTGGTCCGCCAGCCGCGACCAAGCCGGCTTCCTCGCCGCCGGCCTGCCCGACCCCGGGCCTGACCGGGTGTACGAACTGTGGCTCGACCACGCGGGCGCCCTCAGCCCCGCAGGACTCCTGACCGCGGGCGACGGCGCCCTGCTCCTCACCGCTCGGCTCGACGGCGCCCACGCCGTCGGCGTCACCCTCGAACCCGCCGGTGGATCCGCGCAGCCCACGGGCAAGGCCGTCATGGCCCTGAAGCTGGCGCCGAACCGCGTCCTCTGAACGCCCGTGTACCCCCTCGCCCCGGGGGCACCACCTCGGCCGGAGCCCGCCGGGGACATCCGCGCCCCGGCTTCCCGGCTGTGCCCGGCGGCATGGTGCGGGGAGGACCGCAGGCCCGGACCCGCCGGCCCGCGGGGCGCCGCCGCACCTGTCAGTAGGGCGTAGAGGTGCACCCGGTCCGCAGGCGGCTCATCAGTCCGAACGCGGCACAGGCCTGGTGGGGCGGGAGTGTCTCGCCCCACCAGGCCTTCCTTCCTCCTTTCACTCGGCATGCCGACGACAGAGCACCCGCCCGTTCGACAGGCACACCGAGCACGAACCGAACCCGGACAGCACCGGGTGGTACGGATAAGCGAGCCGGGCTACACGCCCCGGACTGCCAGGACCCACCCGCCGCGCCGGGACCACCCTCTGAAGGAGAAGCACGCATGGACGACCACACGCCGGACCACAGCTGGTTCCGCGACCTCTACCCTTCGCTGCAGGACGCGTACTGCCTGACACTCGTCGAAGGCGTGCCCGCCCGGGAACTGCTGCGCCGGGCAGACGCCGAGACAGGCCCCCAGGTCACCGGCGTCGCCTCCGTCTGCGAGGCGGCCGAGGACCTGGAAGCCGAAACCGGTGGCGAGCGGATGCTCATCGCCGCAACCGACCTGGCCGGCTGGACACTGGTCATCGAGCCCAATGGCTATCTCGGAGTCCGCGAGGAGTCGATCGCCGCCTGGGCGGATGCCGCCCTGGTCTCACACTTCCGGAACATCAACGCGAACACCTCCTTCTGCTGGTACGCGGACGGCACCACCCGGCTGCGCGCCCGGGACATGGCCCCGGACTCCATCACCGCGGCAGTACCGGACTTCAACCCGGCGCGATACACCGACAAGACCGAGATGGCCCTGGCCCTCGCCGAACACCTCACCGCTGTCCGGACAGCCCGGAACTCTTCGAGACAAGCCTCTTCGTCACCGGAACCGTCGAGGAACCGTGGGACTGACCCCCAGCCCGGCCCCGGCCCCGGCCCCCTGACCGAGCGACCCATGGCCAACCCCTGTCCCAGCCTCCCAGCTCTCCGCGCTGACCTGGCGCAACGTGGCGGGGTCGAGGTGGCGGGTGAGGTCTCGCGCGGCCTGGTGGTCGTCGGCGGTGAGGGTGTGGAGGCCGGCGCGTTCGAGGGCGGTGGAGAGGGGCTGAGCGACACGCCAGCGGCGCCGTCCAGGGCAGCTTCCTTGAGCGCCTTGCGTGATTCAGCCTGTCCTGACTTCAGGCCACAAGCGATCCGGGCTGTAACCGTTCCACCTCTGGGCCCGTCCTTCGGCATCAGCACCGCAGGCTCGCCTCCGGATCACCCGTTGCTACCCGGCCCCCGGCAAGTACCTCGGCGAGCCAGCCACCGCCGCCACCCCGCCGCACGACTTGGTCGCCGACCTTGCCGTCATCAACCGCCCCTCCGGCCCGGCCATCTGGGGAGGAATCCACACAGCCCAGCAGCAGGTCCACGAGGAACGTGCCCGTTTGCAGGAGGCCAGTGACGACATCGCGGCCGGTCGCGAGAACGACATGCCCCCGGGCACCGTCACGTTCGGCCTGGCGCCCGGGTTCGCCAAACCCGCCGACCGCTTCCGTGTCGTGCCGGCCCTCCGGCCCCCACGAACCAGCCTCGGCCCGGCCGCGCTGGGCGCTGAGGACGATCCGGCTCTCTACCAGCGCCACCCGGCCGTCCAGGCCGTCGACATCGCGCTCGGTGCAGCCGCGGGCGAGGCCGGCGCCATGGTGGAGGCTACGGATGCCGTCGTGACCGGTCCAGCGCAGCCCCATGGCTCCGCGCACCGGCGGGGAATCCAGGATTGGCCGCGTCCGCATCGAACCCTGACCGGCCGCACCCGGCCATGCCACCGAGAGAAATCGAGCACCCCCGTGGGATCCAGCTTCTACGTCAGCGCCGACCGCGAGCAGGCCGGACCGTGGGCCTTCACCGGCGAGCAGGTGCGGGAGTGCGTCCGGCGGCACTGGCCGCACGCCACGGTGAGCGGATCGTCCGAGGGCTTCCTGGAGATCATGGCGAATGTCGAGCCTGGGCGGCCGGCGGAGGTGTCGTTCAACCTCCGGCACGGCGTGTTCTCGTTCGTGGACCGCGGATCGCCCGCCGGGCCCCTGAGCGTCGTCTACCGGGTGCTGCACGACCTCGCGCCCGATGTCCCCGTCGTGTGGTGGATCGACTACGACGTGGACCTCCGGCTCCTCGACCTTGTCGGCGGCCTCGACGCGTTCCTCGCGAGCTTTCCGCTCTGAGCGGAGCGGGTTCGCCGCCGAGCGGCCTGCACCGGCCGGCTCCGGATCGCGGAGCCGCCCCGTCCCAGGCCCGAGCGTCAGCGGGCGAGGGTGACGGTCGGCGTCTCGTCCGGGCAGCCCGCAGCCAGCCGTTCCACCGGCTCGCGCTCCCGGGCGTCCACGGACAGGCGCCGGCGGGTCCTCACGGCCGTCCAGTCCGTGGACCATGATCTGCCCATGGAACGAGTTATCGATCTCGATGAGGCGGCTGCAGAAGTAGCTGATCGGGCGCCGGGGTGGCGGGCCCGTGGTCTGACAGTGGGCCGGGTGACCTGGCGCGATGAAGCCGCTCCCTGGCCTCAGCGACTTGAGACGGACAGGTCGGTGGTGAACGACCCTGACTCGGTCGGTGTACTCATCTCGGGTCCGGCGGAGGCTGAGCTGTCGGTTGTGCTGTTCCGTGGGGGCTGGGCCGATGTCGACTTCGTCGCCGGCATAGACGACGCTGGCGCCCTTCCGGCCTCGGATATCGCTTCAGCTCGGGAGTTCGGCGCCCGGCTCGACCGCTGGGTGGCCCGTGTGTTCGGTCGGTCCCCCCATTCGGGCGAGCCGAACCTATGACGGGGGCCTTCCTCGGCGCCTGTCGGCTGCAGCCGAGGAAGACCCTGCTGCGATCCTTGGCCGGCAGCTGCCGCTTGCTGTTCGGCCCGGACGCGGGTGGTGGCGAGGCGGAAGGAGTCGGTTCCCGTCTCGATGACGTTGCCGCCGAAGGTGAGTCGGTCGACGATGGCCGCGCCGAGGCGAAACTCGTCGCGACCCGGGCGCTGCGGTACGGGCCGTACGGGATCGTCTGCGGCGACATCAACTACCCGCCCGCCAGCCCCGCCCCCGAGCCCGACTACGCGGCGATGCGCCCGTACAACCGGGCCGCGCGCACCCTGCTGCCCTCCCGGGCCGGCGCCGTGCCCGCCGGGGCCGTTCCCGCGCGGCGCCGGGCCGGCCGGGTGGCGCCGGGCGCCCGGCCGGGCCGCTGTCGGCGCCGGGGTGGGCTGTGTGGTGGTCGGGGTGGTGGTGTCGGTCATCGCGGTGCCCTTCGGCGGGCCGGGGCCCGGGTGGGTGTGGGGCGGCCCGCGTACCGGGCCGGCGGTTCGACACCGGAATCGAGCAGTTGGACGGGCGTCCCCGGCGTCCCTGGCCGCGGCCTGACGGGGCGCCGGGCAGGGCGGGGGGTGCCGCGCGGGGTCCTAGGAAACTCGGATACCACCGATTGATCGGACGCTGACAAACTGGCCGCGGCCGACCGGTCGGCGGGTACCCCCGTACCCTCCCGCGCCGCACCGGCGGCCGCCCGTTCACGCCCCTTGTCGCCTCCCCTCTTGGAGAGCCCGTGCGTTCGTCTCTTCGGCGTACCTTCCTTGCGGTCGTCCTCGCCCTGGCCGGCCTGGTGCTGGCCCCGGCCGCCGCGCAGGCCGGCACCCCCTCCACGGTCCTGTTCAACCAGGCCTCCGAGCGCTGTCCCGACGGCGCCCTGTGGGGCACGCAGGACGAGCACCCCTGCGCCCCCTCCGACAACCCCGGCCAGTGGGTGTTCACGCCCGTGGCCGGCCTGCCGAGCGTCTACACCCTCAACAACGCCGCCGACCAGCGCTCCTGCCTGACGAACTTCGACGGCCTGTCGGGCTCGCAGTGCAGCGGCGGCACCAACCAGATGTGGCGGATCACCCCGTTCACCGCCCCCGGCAACACCCCGAAGTACGACATGCTCGGGGTGCGGCTGCAGAACATCGCCGACTCCAACTGCCTGGACAACACCAAGAAGAACTTCGGCGGCTTCAAGCTCTACATGTTCCCGTGCAACAACGGCCCCTACCAGCAGTGGAACATCTACCGCTCCACCTTCGAGGCCCTGTTCGGCGGCGTCGCCACCCACAACGGCATGACCTGGGCGACCCTGGAGCAGCGCGCCGACAACGTCGTGCACGTCGGCTACGACACCAACAGCAACCCCTACTCCGGCGACACCCCGGCCTCCGCCGTGCTGCCCGTGCTGTGCCTTCGCCAGGACGGGCGCCCCGCCCCGGCCGGCGTGCCCACCGGCGACTATCACAGCTGGGCCGGCGGCGAGGTGAGGGCCACCATCCCCACCCCCGGCACGCAGTTGTCCAGCCGCGGCGCCGCCGACCAGCTGTGCGCCTCCTACTTCGGCGCCGGCTTCCGGATGGCCGAGTTCCACGACGGCCAGGGCTGGAGCCTGTGGGCCAACGGCACCCTGCC
>NZ_JBHUAF010000371.1:0-8691 GCF_042789895.1 Kitasatospora sp. NPDC056783 | reverse complement strand
GGGCTGACCCGGCCCGCCCGACACCCCGCCACGGGCCCGGTGCGCGTGCTTCGCGCACCGGGCCCGCCGTCGCGGCATCGGCCCTGGCGGTGCGGGTCCGGACCGCCGATACGGCGCCGCCGGGGCTCGCCCGTCCGGCGTACGCGGGGGATGCCGCGGGGGATGGCTCGGCCGCTCCGGGCGGTGTCCGGCGGTACGGTACGTCACGGCCCGCGGCCCGGGCCGGGGTTCCCGCCGGTGGTGCGGCACCGACAGCAGGAGGAGACGCCGATGCCGGAGGGCTTCAGCGCGGGCGACACGGCGTTCGTGCTCGTCGCGGCCGCACTGGTGATGCTGATGACCCCCGGACTGGCCTTCTTCTACGGCGGCATGGTGCAGGTCAGGAGCGTCCTGAACATGCTCGCCATGAACTTCGTCGCGCTGGCGGTCGTCAGTGTGCTGTGGATCCTCTACGGCTACTCGCTGGCCTTCGGCACGGACTCCTTCGCCGGTCTGATCGGGAACCCGGACCACCTGGGGATGCGCGGCATCGGCCTGGACGACCTGAAGGGCTCGATCCCGGTCACCGTGTTCGCCGCGTTCCAGCTGATGTTCGCGGTCATCACTCCGGCGCTGATCAGCGGGGCGATCGCGGACCGCGCCAGGTTCGCCGCCTGGATGCTGTTCGTCGCCCTGTGGGAGAGCGTGGTCTACCTCCCGGTCGCGCACTGGGTGTTCTTCACCGACCACGGCCACGGCGGCTGGCTGGCCGACCGGGTGGGCGTGATCGACTTCGCCGGCGGCACGGCGGTGCACCTCGACGCGGGTGTGGCCGGCCTCGCGCTCTGCCTGGTGCTGGGCAGGCGGATCGGCTTCCGGAAGGACCTGACCCGCCCGCACAGCCTGCCGCTGGTGATGCTCGGCTCCGGGCTGCTCTGGTTCGGCTGGTTCGGCTTCAACGCGGGCTCGGCGCTGGCCGCCGACGGGGTGGCCGGCATGGCGTTCATGAACACCCAGGTCGCCACCGCCGCCGCGATGATCGGCTGGCTGGCCTACGAGCGGTTCCGGCACGGCGCGTTCACCACCCTGGGTGCCGCCTCCGGCGCGGTGGCCGGGCTGGTCGCGATCACCCCGGCCTGCGGCTCGGTCTCGATGCCGGGCGCCATCGCGATCGGCGCGCTCGCGGGCGCGGTCTGCTGCGCCGCCGTCTCGCTCAAGTACCGCTGGGGCTTCGACGACTCGCTCGACGTGGTGGGCGTGCACGCGGTCGGCGGGGCGGTCGGCTCGCTGCTGGTCGGGCTGCTGGCCACGGGGAAGGTCGGCCAGAGCGCGAGGGGCCTGTTCTACGGCGGTGGGTTCGGGCAGCTGGGCAAGCAGGCGATCGGGGTCGGGGTGGTCGCCGCCTACTCCTTCGCGGTCTCCTGGCTGCTGGCCGGGGCGGTCGACCGGCTGATCGGCTTCCGGGTCTCCGCGAAGGCCGAGACGGCCGGTCTCGACCAGGCCGAACACGCCGAGACCGCCTACGACTTCACGGGGGCGAGGATTCCCCGGCCCGTACCCGAGAAGCCCCGATCGCGGCCGCGCGGGCCGGGCAGGCGCCTGAGGGGAACGCTTCGACGAGGCCTGAGGAGGAACTCCGCCACGAAGGCGGAAGGGCCGGGGACCGACGCCGCATGAGGCCGGTGGCACCGGTGCGGCGGGACACCGCGCCGTGTCGAGGCTCGGCGGCGGTGGAGCCGCGACCCGGTTCGCGGGCCGTCCCCGCCGCGGTGGTGGGCCCGCCGCTGTCAGAGGCCGCTCCTAGAATTCGGGCCCATGGGACTTTCGATATCGGTGGGACTCCTCCACGACCAGGCCCGCAACGACGCCGAGGGCCTCGACCGTCACCGCGCCGCCTTCGCCCGCCTTGGCCGGGCGCTCAGGGCGGAGGGAATCAGCTGGCAGGAGCCGGAGCCCACAGATCTGCCTCGTGCCCGGACCTTCTCCGCCGGCTTCCCCTACGGGTACCTGACCCAGCTGCGCCGCGTCCTGGTGCTCGTGGAACTCGGCGAGCCCGTCACGTCGGCCCTGGAGGTCAGCGAGCTCCAGTACGACCGCGACTGCGAGAAGATCCGGGACGAGACGTCGATGCTCGCCTCGCATCTGCTGTGTCACTCCGACAGTTCCGGCTACTACGTGCCGGTCGACTTCGAGGATCCGCTCTTCCTTCCTGACGAGGCGGAGGTCGAGGGCGCCGGAATCGTCGGCTCCAGTCAGCGCCTGCTGACCGAGCTCTCGGGCTTGGCGTCGTCGATCGGCATCGACCTCGACGGCGAGGGTGATCCCTGCGCCACGGGGGAGTCCGGGCCGAGCGCGGGTCCCGTGGCGGACGGACCGTTCGAGACGGAGCGTTTCGCCTGGTGGCAGCTCTATCGGGCGTGCCTGGCGAGCATCGCCGGCGGCCACGCCATCGTGTTCCACTGACTCCCTCCCTCAGTCCTCGGAGCGGCTGATCGCGCAGGTCAGGACACCGGGCAGTCGGGCCAGCTCGACGGTGAGGGCGGACAGGTCCCCGCGTCCGTGCAGGGTGATGAACACCTCCGCGACCCGCTCGTCGGCGCCTCGGCCGACCTCGCCGGGCGGCGCGGTCGGCTCGACGGTCGCCAACTCGGCGACGGAGAAGCCCTCGGCGGTGATCCGGGCGAGCAGCAGGCGGAGCAGGCCGCGGCCCTCGGCGTAGGTGACGCGGCAGCCGACCGGGCGGGCGCGGAGCCTCGGCAGCCGGTGGGTGAGCGGCCGCAGCACGTAGCCGACGAAGAAGTAGGCGGCGGTGGCCGCGGTGGCGACCAGCGGCAGTCCGGCGGCGGCCGCCGTGCCGATCGCGGCGGTCAGCCAGACGGTGGCGGCCGTGGTCAGTCCTCGGATCGAGCCGCGTTGGACGAAGATCACGCCGGCGCCGATGAAGCCCAGCCCGGAGACGATCTGGGACGCCACCCGGGACGGGTCCAGCGTGACCACACCGGCCTCGACCACGTCGCCGAAGCCGTACTTGCCGACCAGGGTGAAGAGCGCCGCGCCGAGGCCGACGACCGTGTACGTGCGCAGTCCGGCGGCCTTCTGCCGGATCTCCCGTTCCAGGCCGATGGCGCCGGCCAGGACCAGGGCGATGACGAAGTCGGTGGCGTGCGACCACCCTTGCGCGAACGGATCGTTGACCGCTTCCAGTGTCATCGACTCCTCCTGTTCGGCGAAGCGGACCTTTGAGCGTACGACTCATCAGACGATCGGACCGGCGCTCGGGTGGGCCGACTTGAGGGGCGGCGGAGTGAACCGGTGGCGCGTCCGCCCGGCGGGCGCCGACGGAGCGCGCGTCCGGTCGCGCCGGGCCACCGCGATCCGCGAGCCGGCCATGTTCTCCGACGGGCCGTTCCCCCCGTTCCCGGGGAAGCCTCGGACCTCCTCGCGGAATTGACGGTCGGCACCCTGGGATGGGGGCCGGCCGTCGCCACGTCCGAGCGGTACGCCACCCCAAGGTGCTAACTTAGGCAAGCCTAACCAATCAGTACGTCCGCACAGCCCAGGGAGACGCCATGGCAGATCGACCGACCCGCCGGACACCACGGGCCCGAGAGGCGCGGGTGCTGCGCACCGAGCGGATCACGCCGCACATGGTGCGCCTGGTCCTCGGCGGCGCGGGGCTGGACGACTTCGACGCCGGCGAGTTCACCGACCACTACATCAAGGTGCTCTTCGCCCCCGAGGGCGTGAGCTACCCGGAGCCCTTCGACATGGCCCGGATCCGCGAGGAGTTCGCGCCCGAGCAGTGGCCGCTCACCCGGGCGTACACCGTGCGGGCCTGGGACCCGACGCTGCGCGAGATGACCGTCGACTTCGTGGTGCACGGTGACGAGGGCCTGGCCGGGCCGTGGGCGGCCCGCGCGCGGCCCGGTGAGACGGTGCGCTTCCTGGGCCCCGGTGGCGGCTACGCCCCCGACCCGAACGCCGACTGGCACCTGCTCGCGGGCGACGAGAGCGCGCTGCCCGCGATCGCCGCGGCGCTGGAGCGGATGCCGGCCGATGCCGTGGTGCACGCCTTCGTCGAGGTCGCGGACGCCGCGGAGGAGCAGAAGATCGTCTCGCCCGCCGGGGTCGAGGTCAGCTGGCTGCACCGGGGCACGCGCCCGGTGGGCGAGGCACTGGTCGAGGCGGTGGGCGCGCTGGAGTTCCCCGCCGGCACAGCATCCGCGTTCGTGCACGGTGAGGCCGGCTTCGTGAAGGAACTGCGGCGCCTGCTGCGCCTGGAACACGGCATCCCGCGCGAGCTGCTGTCGATCTCGGGGTACTGGCGGTTCGGCCAGAACGACGACGACTGGCGGGCGGTCAAGCGCGAGTGGAACGCCCAGGTCGAGGCCGAGCAGGAGCAGGCCGGCTGATCCGTACCGCGCACGACTCCGGGAGGCGCGACGGCCGGCCGACCCGATTTCCCGTTCAAGCATCGCGGGATTCGACATCCGAGGGGACGGGTCCAGGACGGACGTGTGAACGAACAGCCCGACGTCGTCGAAGCCGTGTCCCGACCGGGTCAGGGCCGACTTCGCCGCCCGAGCGGCGAACGCGCCTGGAGCCTCGTCCTCCGGGGCGACGGTGACGGTGCGCTGCTCCGTGCGTTCCGCGAGTTTCGACGGATAACTGCCGTCCGCCACGCCTCTTAAACCGGGACGGCGTGTGGCAGGTCCACAGCTGTCGCCGCGATGAAGGCATTCACCCAACGCGTCATGACGGGCTCCGTCCGCTTTACCGTGTTTCGGGTCGCGTATCCTCGGCCGGTCCGGGGCTTCTCCATGGAACCACAGCCAGGGCCTGTTCAACTCGCGTGTAATATAGGCAAGTTGATGACATCTCCGATAATGGGGTCGTCGGAGGGGTGGGAGCGGGACACTCGGAGGCGGCACAGCCGGGCGCCCGGTTCGAGTGGGTGTCGATGTGCGTGAACGTCACACCGGATAGCCGGAGTTGGGACTCCCGAAGGCGCTTGCGTCCGCCGACGTCCGCGTGATCACATGACATCGTGAACACCTTCGATGCGGAGATCACCGTCCGACCGAAGACGCTGGATTGGGTGAACCGGCATCTGGACCGCGGCGAATGCGTCGTCGAAGCCGAGCCGCTGCGCGGCGGCATGACCGCGGAAGTGCGCAGGCTGACCATCGGCACAGGAGACACGGTCACCCGTCACCTGGTGCTGCGGAGTTTCGTCGACTCGTTCTACTTGGAGAATGCCGAAGACTGGCTGAACAGGGAGGCCGGCGCCCTGACGCTCCTCGCGGGGACCAGTGTGCTGGCACCCGAGCTGGTCGCGGTCGATCCGACCGCCGCGTGGTGCGAGTATCCATCGCTGCTGATGACGCATCTGGAGGGCAGGCCGGTCCTCGACGACGAAGGGATCGAGACGCGTGCGCCCCTGCTGGCTCGTCAGCTCGTGGCCATCCACGCGCTGCGGCCGGCCGAGCGCCCTCAGCGGTTCAGGACGTTGACGATGGCCGAGTCGGTCGTGATTCCGAAGGGCGGCGACGCGACCGTCTGGGACGCGGCGATCAACGTGATCCGCGAGCCCGCGCCGCCGTATGAAGGCCGCTTCCTGCACCGGGACTTCCAACCCGGCAATGTGCTGTTCGACGTATCGCCTTCGAGTCCGACACGGGCCCGGATCACCGGCGTCGTCGACTGGTCGCAGCCTTCGTGGGGTCCCGCGGACCTCGACGTCGCCCACTGCTGCACCAATCTCGCGCTGCTGCACGACCCGTCCTGGGGTCTGCGGTTCGCCGAGGCGTACGAGGAGGCCGGCGGGGTGCCGGCGACGGCGGCGAGCGAGCGACTGTTCTGGCTGGTGCGGGACGCGCTGTCGTGCTCCGAAGAAGTCGAACTGTGGGCGCGGGCGTACCAGGGCGCGGGGAGGACCGACCTCACGACGAGCATCCTGGAACGACGCCTGGACGCCTATGTCACAAGCCTGATGAACGCGCTGGGCTCCTGCTCGTGGTCGGACGCGGGCGGTTGATGAACCACCACGCCCATCTCGCGCGGCGTCGTCACGAGATCGGCCAGATCCTCGTTCGTCTCCTCGATGGCCCGCTTCGGGAACTGCCCGCCGACCTGTTCCCGTTCGGACGGTGAGGTGGCGGCCGTGTCCAGCGCCGCACCCAGCTCTCGCAACGCGTCCGCCGCCTCGGTGTCGGCTTCGTCGAGAGGTTCCAAGTGGTGCGTTTCGTAGGCGATTTCCGGTGAGGAATCCGATCCCGGCAGGATCGCGAGAGGGCGCATCGGCACGTCGTCCGGCAGCACGTGCACGGGGTCCGGCCGCACGTGGTGGCGCGGCTGGCGGAGAACCGCGATCTGGTCGTCGGAGAGATCGACGTCCCTCACCTGGGCGTACTTGGAGGCGGCAGAGGGGTCGCCCCGCAGGCAGCCCGCGACGGCGCCGGCCCCCCCACCTCCGGAGCCAGCGGGCCTATGGCCTACCGCAAGCACCAACCTCACGGGTCAGTACACCTAGCCGACGCTGTGCGCGCCGGCCTTGGCGTCCTCGACGTCCAGCCGTGCGGCGATGCCGCGGGCGTCCTCGAACGTGGTGGGCGCGGTGCGCAGGCCGAGCTCGTCGTGGATCGCACTGGCGATCTTGGAGAGCCCGCGCTTGAGATGGCTCGCTGGAATGGAGGGTTCGGCGGGCCGGTGGGTGCGGAGGAGCTCGGCATCGGCTCGCAGTTGCTCCAGGGTGAACCGGCCCCGATTGGTCCACCACGGTGTGTCGGAGGTGACCTGGTAGGCCCAGTGCCGGCGGCAGGCCTCTTCGAGGAGGTCGCGCACGGCTTCGACACGCTTCCGGCTGAGCCCGCCCGTGGTGTAGCGGAACTGGTCGCGGTTGAGGTTGAGCAGCTTCTGGTCCTCGCCGGTCACCTGGAGCCCGGACAGCTGGTGGAGCGAGGCGGCGCGCTCGTCCGGGGCCCGTCGGGTGAGCCGGTAGCGGCCGGACTTGATGGTCAGGATGTGCTCGCCGTGCTCCTCCAGGAAGGGCAGCCAGCGCAGCGAGCGGTTGATCGGCTCGCCGGGCACGCCGACGATGATGAAGACGTGGACCTGGATTCCGGCGTCGTGCAGGTTCCGGAGAATTCGCCCGTAATTCGCCGGGTGGTTCCAGGGTTTTGCTTCCTGTCGCAGAGTGTCCGGATCGAGGGATTCGAGGCCGAGTTGCACGGCGCTGCATCCGGCCTCGGCCAGTGCTCGGCAGTTCTCCGGCTTCAGCAATTGATCACTCGCGGTCAGATAGCACTGCCAGGTGGCCCGGTGTCCGATGCGTGCGAGTTCCCGTCCGATTTTGAGCTGCCTGGGGATGGTGAGGTATTCGTCGACGAAATCGACGCGTTCGACGCCGAGCGCGGCGATGTGCTCGGCGACGCGGCGTTCGGACATCACCCGGGGTTTGTGCAGGAAGCTGTCGCTTCCGGCAGCTATCGAGCAGAACCCGCAGCGCATGGGGCAGTTGGACATCGTGTAGAGGGGCGGCACGAAGTCCGGACTCCACTGCCGGATGCCGCGGTCGAACACCGGGGTGGGCAGCGCCTCGTAGTCGATGGGCGAGGGGGTGCGCGGGTTGACCCGCACGGTGTCGCCGTCGCGCCACACCACGCCCGGTACGGTGGCCGGCTCGGCCCCTTCGACCAGCTCGACCACGGGCCGGAAGCCCTCGGCGTAGACGATCGCGTCCCAGTGGTCGAACAGGGCGACGAACGCGGGGTCGTGGTAGGCGTCCATGGTGCGGGCCCAGTAGTTCCCGCCCATGAACAGCCGTACGTGCGGCAGCCGCTCCCGGACGAGACTCGCGAGCACGCAGGCGCTCACCAGCTGCCGCTCGTCGGCGACGCTGATGCCGACCACGTTCGCGCCCGCGGCGCGGATCCGGGCCAGCTCCGTCCCGGCGAAGTACTCGTGGAAGACGTGCTCCTCGCGGTGGTCCAGCACCCACCGCAGTTCGCCGACATCGCCCTTGAAGTGCCGCGAGTCGCACTTCACGTTGTTGCGCTCGACCCCGAAGTCCTCGAACGCCGAGGCCGTGCTCGCCGAGACCTCCTCGAACAGCCGGCGGGCGTCGTGGCGCCGCAGGATCGAGGCGTCGGGATCGCGGACGGTGCTCAGAGCCTCGTCGACCGGCTCGCCGCCGTGTTGGCGCAGGACGTGCTCGACGGCTTCGACGTAGCCGTAGTGCTGCACGACGTGGTGACCGCGCTCTTCGAGGATCGCGGTGAGGAAGGCGATTCCCATTGGCAGGTGCCAGATGCTGGAAGCCGGTGGATAACTCAGGAATACCGAGCGCTGATCAGGCACGGGATCTTCCCCCCTGTCGGCAAGGGATCCAACTGGGCCGAGAGTACGGCGGGATTCCGGCCGCGACAAGGGCTCGCGGAGTGGGGCCGGGCGTGCGAAAGGGGGCGCGCACCGGTGAATCGATCTCGGGGAGCGGAGGGTTCCGGTCATCCGGAATTTGATCTCGGATGCGCTCTTTCCATCGCCTGGACGGGCTGTTAGCGTTATTCCCGTCGGAGTTCGGCAGGCCGGGGTGGCGGAATCGGCAGACGCGCCTGATCTGATGGTCAGGTGCCCCCCAGGGGGCGTGGAGGTTCGAAACCTTCCCCCGGCACCGAGTGGTCGGCGCCGAAGCGTTCGCACCGGACCGCATGG
>NZ_JBHUAF010000370.1:0-8738 GCF_042789895.1 Kitasatospora sp. NPDC056783 | reverse complement strand
CACAGGTCCGGGGAAGGCACTTTCCGAGTTCGCCGGGAACGCCCATCGTGTGGGTCATCCGGTCCGCGAGGGGCCGGGTCACCTGCACTCCGGAGGTACCTCGATGACGACCGTGAGCTTCTCCCTCCCCCTGCCCGCCCCCACCGTGCCGCCCCGGCAGGAGCTGCCGAGCTTCCCGCCGATCCGGCGCGGCTGCGGCGGGTGGCACCGCTGGCGCAGTGCGGTGCGGCGGCGGGCCGGGGCGCCCGCGCTGGTGCTGCTCGCGGTGGCGGCCGCGCTGGCGCTGGGGCCCGCGCGGGCGGGGCTGCCGCCGCCCTCAGGCGGTTCGCTGGGCCGGACGGGTTGTCAATCCGGAGCTACGGAAGATCACCCGTAACCCGGAAACGACCTCGTCGTTCGAGGCGGCATGAAGGGCTTCAAGGAATTCCTGCTGCGTGGAAACGTCGTCGAACTCGCCGTGGCCGTGGTCATCGGCGCGGCTTTCACCAACATCGTCAACGCCTTCGTCAAGGGCGTGATCAATCCGATCGTCGGCGCCTTCGGGCCGAAGGACCTCGCGTCCTACAGCTCCTGTCTCAAGGGGCCCTGCGAGCTCGGCCCGACCGGTGAGGTCACGTCCGGAATCCTCATCCTGTGGGGGTCGGTGCTCAGCGCCGTGCTCCAGTTCCTGATCACCGCGGCCTTCGTCTACTACGTCCTGATCGTGCCCATGAACAGGCTGGCCGCGCACCGCAAGACCGCCGCCGAGAAGGCGGCGGAGGCCGAGGCCAAGGAGGTCCAACTGCTCACCGAGATCCGCGACGCGCTCGTCGCGCCGCTGCGCTGACCGACGGGCGCCGTCCGCCCCGGCGCCTCCCCGTCCCCGCCCCTGTCCCCGTCCCCCGTCACTCAGTCCCCGTGGTGCGGCGGGCGCTGGCTCAGGTACCAGTCCAGCCCCCGCCCACCACCCTCCGCGGCGCCGGGGCGGTCGCCCCAGCCGGAGTCGGTGTCGTCCCTGGACTGCTGGTCCAACGGGTCCCGGAAGACCAGCCGGGCCTTGTCCGCGGCGGCCTTCCCCGGCTCCCGGGCCTCGTTCCGGCCCTCGTCCTGGTTCTCTTCCCGTCCCTGCTCGCTCACGCTGTCCACTCCGTCGTTCGTCCCTTCCCTCCAGCCTAAGAGCCCCGTGGAACGCCTCGGGCCCCGGTGCGGAGCGTTCCGCGCCGGGGCCCGATGAGGGCTCGACCGCTGGGAGGGCCCGACCGCTGGGCCGGCCGCTACGTCAGGCGGCCTCGAAGCCCGCGTGGTCGGCGATCTTCTTCAGCTCGGCCAGCGCGTGCTTCTCGATCTGGCGGATCCGCTCACGGGTGAGGCCGTGCTGCTTGCCCACCTCGGTGAGGGTGCGCTCACGGCCGTCCTCCATCCCGTAGCGGGAGCGGATGATCGAGGCCGTGCGGTCGTCCAACCGCCCGATCAGGCCGTCCAGTTCCTCCCGGCGGAGCATGACCATCACGGCGTCCTCGGGGGACGTGGCCCCGGTGTCCTCGACGAGGTCACCGAACTGGGTCTCGCCCTCGTCGTCCACCGACATGTTGAGGCTGACCGGGTCGCGCGCCCAGTCCAGCACGTCCTTGATCCGGGCCTCGGTGGTGTCCAGCTCGGCCGCGATCTCGGCCGGCTCCGCCTCGCGGCCCAGCTCCTTGGACTTCTCCCGCTGGACCCGCCGGATCCGCCCCAGCTCCTCCACGAGGTGCACGGGCAGCCGGATGGTGCGGGACTGGTCCGCGATGGACCGGGTGATCGCCTGCCGGATCCACCACGTCGCGTATGTGGAGAACTTGAAACCCTTGGCGTAGTCGAACTTCTCGACGGCGCGCACCAGGCCCGCGTTGCCCTCCTGGACGAGGTCCAACAGGGGCAGGCCGCTGCGCGGGTAGCGCCGGGCGACGGCGACGACGAGCCGGAGGTTCGAGCGGATGAAGACGTCCTTGGCGCTCTCGGCGTCGGCGGCTATCGCCTCCAGCTCCTCGCGCGTGACGCCGTCGGGGAGTCCGCCCTCCTCCAGCAGGTGCTGGGCGTACACGCCGGCCTCGATCCGCAGCGAGAGCTCGACCTCCTCGGCAGCATCGAGCAGGGGTGTCCTGGCGATCTCGTCGAGGTACATGCCGACCAGGTCGCGGTCGGCTTCGAGATTGGTCGGGCGGGCCGCGCGACTCCGGTCGGCCCTGTCGCGAACGACGGCACGGGTGGCCATGCTTGCTCCCTTTGCTGGTGTTGCCGAGGTCTGCCTGCCTGCCCCGCGAGGGCAAGAAGTGCGGGCCCCTGGGGGCTCACACGTAACGATCCAACGAACAGAATCCGGACAACATTCCCAAGTCGCTCAGTTTCTTGCCGGCGATGAAGTATCCTGCCGACTTTCACCCCGGCCACGGACGCTCGGTGACCACCCGGGCACGTTCCGCGCCGTCGGACGGCCGCCCCGGGAATGGTTTCTTCACCCGACCCTCACGCGTTCGCCGCCCACCCGTTGAACCCGCGAACGGCCATGGACGTTCCCCGGATGCCCCGCCTTCCACCCGGACCCCCACCCCGACGCACGCAGGTCCTCCTCACAAACGATGCCGAATCGCTATCACTCCGGCCCTCGCTCGGCACAGGACACTGGGAAGGTGTCAGCCATGCACCTGACCAACAGCACGACCGTCGCCACTGCGCGTAACCGCAGTCTCCTTCGGGACGCAGCGCTCGCGCTGGGCTGTGCCGCGCTGTTCGGCCTCCTGGCCGTCCTGGTCACCGGCCACTGGCGTCCACTGGCCCGCTTCGACCAGGAATGGATCGACGAACTCCACACCTACGCCCGGGAACACCGGATCTGGACCGCCTCGGTGCAGACGCTCTCGGACATCGGCGGCACCGTCACGATGCGTACGCTGCTCGGGATCGCGGCCGGATGGCTCTGGCTGATCGGCGCGCGGGTGCTGGCCGGCTGGGTGGCCGCCCAGACACTGGTCGGCTGGGGCGCCCAGTGGGCCCTGAAGCTGGCCTTCGACCGCCGCCGCCCCTCCTTCACCGACCCGGTCTCGCACGCGGGCGGACCGGCCTTCCCCTCCGGGCACGCCATGGCCTCCGCGATCACCTGCGCCGTCCTGGTCGGCCTGCTCTGGTACCGGGTCCACCGGCGCGGCCGGACCGCCGCCTCGCTGGTGGCGGCGGTGACGGTGCTGACCATCGGCTGGACCCGGGTCGCGCTCGGGGTGCACTGGCCCAGCGACGTCCTGGCCGGCTGGCTGGCCGCCGGGATCGTGCTGGGCGCCGTGACCGCCGCGATCCAGCTCTGGCGCCCCGGCGCACTCGCCCGGGACGTACGGCGGGTCAACTGGCGTACCAGGCCCCGGGTCCAGCGGGTCATCGTGTCGGGCGGCCGGCCGGCGGCAGGTGCCACGACGCGCGACGAGGACGGGCCGGGACTCGGTCTGGGCACCGAGGGCCTGGGCGCGGCAGGCCCGCGCGAGGACCGCCTGCACGAGGACGGCCTGCGCGGCGAGGACCCGCGCAACGAGGGCCCGCGTGGCCAGGGCCTGGGCGATCCCGCCGATCGGCCGGACGAAACGGTCCGCTGAACGCTCCCCCGGGTGTCACCGGCTCCGCGCGCCGCCCGGCCGTCGCATCGGCGTGACGGCGCATCGGCGCGACGGCGCGACGGCCGGGCCCGGTCCCCCCTTCCTGAACCCGACATCCGCCGCAGCCCCAGCCTCGGGCACCCCGGCGGCCGTCCGACCGGGAAGCCACCACCGCCGTCCCACCGCCGTCCCGTCGGCCGCCCGGTGGAACGGGGCCGCCCCGGCCTCCCGATGTCCGGCCCGATGTCCGGCCCGACGTCCGGCCGCCGAGCCGGGCGCCTCGGCGACGGCCCCTCCCCGGGTCCTGCGTCATCCGCCCCCACTCGCCCCAGCCGGCCGGAAGGACTCCTCCACCGGGCCCGGCCCGCTCCGACCGAACTCCGTCCACCGTGCCCGGCACACCGACGGCGACCGCGAGGCCGTGTGCCGCGTCGCGGGCGGAACGGAAGGAACGGAAGGAACGGAAGGAACGGAACCAGCGGAGGCGGTCAGGCCGAGCAGAACCGCCCGCGGCACCGGGTCCGGGCCTCCGCCGGGCTCACGAAGCCCGCATCGCCGTCACCGCGCTCATCCGGCCGACCCGGCGGGCCGGGAGGACGGCCGCTGCCAGGCCGACCAGGACGGTGAGGGCCAGGGCGGCCAGCACGGGCAGCGGCGGCGGGCCGCCGACCGTGCCGATCGTCGAGGTGATCGAGCGGGCGGCGGCCCAGCCGTAGGCGATGCCGAGGCCGGTGCCGACCAGGGCGCCGGCCAGGGAGAGCAGCAGCGCCTCCAGGGTGAGCATCCGGCGCAGTTGCCCGCGCGACATCCCGATCGCCCGCAGCATGCCGATCTCGCGGGAGCGTTCGGTGATGCTGAGCATCAGAGTGGCCGCGACGCCGAGGCCGGCGATGGCGACGGAGAAGGACAGCAGGGCCATGCTGACGGTCTTCAGCCGGTCCAGCAGGGAGCGCAGGGTGTCCGCCTGGGCGGCGGTGTCGGTGACGGCCAGCTGCGAGTGGTCGGCGAGGGCGCGGTCCAGGGCACGGCGGGCGGTCGGCCGGTCATCGCCCTCGGCCGGGCTGATCCAGGCCGTGGTGACGGGAGCGCCGGGGGCGATCCGGTCCAGGGTCGCGGGCGTCACCAGCAGGGTGGCCCCGCTCTGCAGGGTGAACGGCAGGCTGCTGCGGCCGGATCGGAGTCGGAGTTCCACACCGCCGGCCCGGTGCGTGCCGGTCTCGCCGACCCCGCTGAGCGCTTCGCCCTCGGCGAGCGAGCGGACCCGGTCCACGTCGTCCGTCGAGGAGTTGAGCCCGGCGGCGTCGACGGCGGCGACCACGGTGGGCCGGCCGTCGAGGTCGACGGTGGCCGAGCGGACCGGGGTGACGGTCAGCCCGTGCTCGGCACGGAGCGCCCCGAGCGCCCCGGCGGGCAGGGGGCCGCCGCCGGTGGCGGCCGCCGAGAAGACCCCGGGCTGGCGCGCGGACACCACCGGGACCAGCGAGTGGGAGGTGATGTCCAGCGCGGTGACCGCGCCGACCATCACGGTCACGCCGAGCAGCAGCGCCGAGCCGGTGGCCCCGGTGCGGCCCGGGTTGAGCCGCAGCTGCTGGGTGGCGAGCCGCCCGGCCGTACCGCCGAGCCGCCGGGCGGGCCGGCCCAGTACGGCGACGACCGCGGGCAGCACCCGATGGGCCAGCCGCAGAACGCCGAAGAAGTTGGCGATGGCACCGACGGTGACGGCGAGCAGTGACAGCGGCGGCGGGGTCATCGCCCCGGCCACCAGCAGCGCGGTGCCGGTGACCAGCAGCGCGGAGGTCCACACCGTGGCCCGCACCCGGGCCGCTCCGCCGGTCGGCGCGGGCGCGCCGCCGAGCGCGGCGACCGGCGGCACGGCCGCGGCGGCCTTCGCCGGACCGCGGACGGCCAGCAGGGTCAGCAGCACGCCGAACAGCCCGGCCAGCAGGCAGGTCAGCGGGGACGGCAGCAGCGACAGGTGCACCGGTCCGAGGTCGAGCCCGTCGACGACGGCCGTGCCGAGCGCGCCGAGGGCGACCCCCAGCAGCACGCCCGCCGTCGAGGCGCCCAGCCCGAGCAGCAGTCCCTGGCGGCGGATCAGCCGGCGCAGCTGCTGCCGGTCGGCGCCGACGCAGCGCAGCAGTGCGAGTTGGCGGGTCCGCTGGGCCAGGACGACGGTGAAGGTGTTGCCGACCACCATCCGCGCCACGGCGAGCGCGATGAGGACGAAGGAGAGGGCGGCGATCAGCACGACGCCGTACATGGTGCCGCTCTGCCGGGTCGCCTCGGTGACCGAGGCCGCGCGGGTGTGCACCTCGGCACCGGTGCCGAGGGCGGTCCGCAGGGCGTCGACGGTCCGGGTCGGGGAGGCGTCCGGGGCGACCCTGAGGTCGAGCCTGCCGGTGGTGACGCCGGTCGCGTAGGTGGCGACGGCGCCTGCGGGCACGCCGATGATCGGGACCCCGGCGAGGCTCGGTGCGCCCCGCTCGTCCAGGGTGCCCACCAGACGGGCGGTGGCGGCGGTGCCGTCGGCCCTGGTCAGGTGCACCTCTGCCCCCACGGCGGCGTCGAGCCGGTCCGCGGTCCCGGTGTCGAGCAGTACCTCGCCGGGGCCGGCCGGCCAATGCCCGGCCTTGAGCAACTGCCAGCGCAGCGCCGGGTCCTCGGCGACGGCGCTGACCGCGGCGGTCCGGTCGAGCGGCCGGCCGTCGGCGGCCAGCACGCCGCCCCTGCCGGTCAGCCGCGGGGCCACCGCGGCCACCCCGGCGGTCTGCCGGGCCCGTTCCACGGCGGCCGCGTCCAGGCCCGCGGCCGCGGTCTTCGCGGTCACCTGGACGTCGGCGGGTCCGACCTCGGCCGCCGCGGTCTGGCTGTAGGAGTCCACCAGAGCCCCGCTGCCGCTGACGGAGGCGATCAGGAAGGCCACTCCCAGCGCGATCGCGGCACCGCTCAGGAGCAGTTGGCGCAACTGGCCGCGCAGCTCGGCCACGGTGTATCGGTACGTCGTCATGGTTCCCCGGATCGTCCGCCCTGACCGGCCGCGATGCTCCGGCAGGGGTCTCGTCGAGCCTAGGAACGGGATCGCCGCGGGCAGTCAGCACGAGGTCGGTTTCATGATCACACCGGGGGCGGACGACCGTCCGCCCCGCCTCCTCCCCCGGAGGTACGCCACCCCTGACACCCCCGCGCCCCGGTCCCCTCCCGGGCGGCCGAGCCGCACGGCCGAGCCGCACGGAAGGCGTCCGGAAACGGCGCGGGCCCCCCGCCCGAAACGGGGCGGAGGGCCTGCGACCTGCGTGTTCGTTGTGCCCCAGGCAGGATTCGAACCTGCGACACCGGCTTTAGGAGAGCCGTGCTCTATCCCCTGAGCTACTGAGGCGGGGCCCGGGTGGTACCAGGCCGCTCACAGCGTACCGGATCGGGGGTGGGGCTCGGGGTGACGGTTGGGACGCGGGTGGTCGACGGGGTGTCAGCGCGAGTCAAGTAGCCTGCCGGGCAGGGTGGGATCCGACCCCGCCTACGGCGCGGCTAAGGAGACGAAGGACCTGATGAGACCTGCTGTGCGCCCGGTGGGCCGGCTGTTGGGGCAGGTGTGGGTGTGGCCCACGGTGGCGATGCTGGTGGTGGGCGGGTACCGGCTGGGGACGCCGGACATGTGGCGGGACGAGATCGCGACGGCGACGGTGGCCACGCGTTCACTGGATGACCTGCTGCGACTGCTCCAGCACGTCGACGCCAGCAACGGCGCTTACTACCTGCTGATGCACGGGTGGACGGCGGTGTTCGGCGACTCCCCGGTCTCCCTGCGAATACCCTCCGTGCTGGCGATGGCGGCGGCGGCCGCGTTCGTGGCGCTCACCGCCCGGCGGCTGTTCGGCAGCCGGGTGGCGGCGGTCGGCGCCGGGCTGCTGTTCGCGGTGCCCCCGCAGATCGTCCGGTACGCCCAGGAGGCGCGCTCCTACGCGCTGGTGACCTGCGCGGTCGCGGCGGCCTCGTACTTCCTGCTGCGGGCTCTGGAGCGGCCGACCTGGCGGCGCTGGGCGCCGTACTGCGTGGCCATGGCGCTGGCCGGCGCCGGGCACCTGATCTCCTTCAGCACGGTCGTCGGACAGGTGGCGCTCCTCGCGCTGCACCTGTGGCGCACCCGGGCGGAGGCGGACCGGCGGCTGCTGTGGCACTACCCGCTGGCGGTCGTGGTGGCGGCGCTGCCGGTGCTGCCGGTGGTGCTGCTGGGCAGCCGGCAGTCGGACCGGCAGCTGGGCTGGATACCGGTCCCCTCCATGCGCGGCCTCGCCCGCTTCGGCGAGCACCTGCTCGGCGTGGACCAGGTGTTCTACGCCTTCGCCCTGCTGGCGGTGCTGGCCCTGGCGCTGCCCGGTCGGCGCGTCGCGGCCTGGCAGGCGCTGCTGCTGGCGGAGCTTCCGGTGGTGGCCGTCTGGCTGGTGTCGCGGCTGAGCGACACCTCCTACTTCATCGAGCGGTACCTGCTGTTCACGGTGCCCGCCTGGGCGGTGCTGGCGGGTGGCGGCCTCGGGGCGGTGTACGGCGCGGTGGTGGCCCTGGCCCGTCGCCTCGGCCGCGAGCCCCGGCAGGCCGTCGTGCTGGCCGGTCTGCCGGCCGTCGTGCTGCTCGCCGTGCCGACCGTGGCGGCGCTGCCGAAGCAGTCCTCGGTGCGCTACGTCGGTTCGCACAACGGCTCGGCGGAGCCGTTCAAGGCGGCGGCCCGGGAGATTTCCGCCGGCTACCGCGCCGGGGACGGGATGGCGGCGCCGCTGGGCGACCAGTCCTGGGCGATGGCCTGGCCGGGCGTCAGCTACTACCTGCCCTCGGGCGTCCGCCCCCACCCGGTCTTCGTCGCACAGAGCGCCGACGACGCCGAGGACCTCACGCCGACCCCCTGCCCCCAGCCGGAGAGCTGTCTGGGTGGGGCGTCCCGGATATGGCTGGTAGTCCTCGGCGACACCCTGGACCCGCTGGGCGCGATGCCGGCGGCCCAGGCGCAGGTGCTCCGCGCCCAGTACGGTGCCCCGGACCGGGTGACGCCGCTCGGCGGGCTCACCCTCGCGCTGCTCGACCGGAACGCGTAGGGCCGCGGGCCGCACGGCCGGAGGCGGACACCAAGCAGAACAGGAGAAGGGGAGCCGG
>NZ_JBHUAF010000369.1:0-8748 GCF_042789895.1 Kitasatospora sp. NPDC056783 | reverse complement strand
GGCCTAGGGTGAACCGGGCCCCAGTCGCCGAGCAGGCCCGAGGTTGACGCATGATCAGGCGCCGTTCGCTACTCGCCCTCACGGGCCTGGGCGGGGCCGCCGCCCTGCTGCCCGCCGGGCCCGCCCTGGCCGCCCCGCCCCGCACCATCGACCTGCCCGCGCCCACCGCCGGCCGGCCGGTCGGCACCACGGTCCTCCACCTGGTCGACCACGACCGCCCCGATCCGTTCGCGCCCGCCCCCGGCCCGCGCGAGCTGATGGTGCAGCTCTGGTACCCGGCGCACACCACCGCGGGCCGCCCCCGCGCGCCCTACACCACCCCCCGGGTCGCGGCCGTGATCGAGCGGGTCCTGCCGCTGGACCCGGGCACCCTCACCCTGGTCCGCCCCACCGCCCGCGCCGGCGCACCCGCCACGCCCGGCCCGCTCCCCCTGCTGCTGCTCGGGC
Organism: Kitasatospora sp. NPDC056783; assembly: GCF_042789895.1. Taxonomy (NCBI): domain Bacteria; kingdom Bacillati; phylum Actinomycetota; class Actinomycetes; order Kitasatosporales; family Streptomycetaceae; genus Kitasatospora; species Kitasatospora sp. NPDC056783. The sequence continues at coordinate 8,301 of NZ_JBHUAF010000369.1, read as the reverse complement.
ACGGCCGCGGCGGCGGACGCGGCAACTGCACCGCGCTGGCCGAGGAGCTGGCCGCGCACGGCTACCTCGTCGCGGCCGTCGACCACACCTACGACGCCGCCGCCGTCGAGTTCCCCGACGGGCGGCTGGTGCTCGGCGCACTGCCGGACGACCCACCGGACTGGGACGCCCAGGACCACAAGGAGATCGCCGCGCGGGTCGGCGACCTGCGCTTCGTCATCGATGAACTGACCGGCGGCCGACTGCCGTTCCGGGTCGACCGGGAACGGATCGGCGCGCTCGGCCACTCCATGGGCGGCGCCGCGGCCGCCGAGGCGATGCGCCGGGACCGGCGCCTGCGGATCGGCCTCGACCTCGACGGCGGCCTGTTCGGCTCCCCCGTCCCGGACCCCGGGCTGGACCGGCCGTTCCTGCTGCTCACCTCGCTCGACGACCACGACACCTGGCGGCGCTGGCGCGAACACCACCGCGCCTGGGGCCGCCAGTTGCGCGCCGGTGGCGCCGGCCACCTCAGCTTCACCGACCTGCCGCACGCCGCCGGCCCCGGCAACGTGGCGGCCCACCTGCCCGCCGACCTCTACGCCACGCTGTTCGGCACCCTGACCCCGGCCCGCGCCACCGCGCTCACCCGCGCCTACGTCCTCGCCTTCGTCGACCGCTTCCTGCGCGACCGCCCCGCCCCGCTGCTCGACGGCCCGTCACCGCGCTACCCGGAGATCGGCTTCCGCTGGGCGCACGGGTAGGGCCCCGAGCGCCGTCGGGCTACACCGCGGCCTGGGGGTCGCGGCCGAAGAAGGCCGCGAGCCGGTCGTACGCCGGGGCGTCCTCGGGGACGGCGACGGCGGGGCCGAAGGCGTGGTGGTCCTCCTCCGCGCCGCGCTGCCCGGGTGTGAGCGCGTCGGCGGCCCAGGCCAGGGCGGCGTCCGCGACCTCGTGGTCCAGGCCCTCGGTGGACTGTCCGGTGGCGTGGGCCAAGTCCCATCCGTGGACGGCGAATTCGGCGGTCTGCTGGTCCACCGGGAAGCGGGCCGGGAGGGTCCCGGCGCCGGGGACCTCCACGGTGGCGCCGAGGTCGCCGGCCGCACGCCAGGCGTCGACGAGTTCCTCCGCCCCGGCCTCGAAGGCGTGCAGCCAGTCCTCCTCCACCCGTTCGAAGGGCTGCGACCAGTCCGGCTGCCCGCCCTTCGCCCGGACGGTGAACTGCCGCAGGTCGTGCAGGAGGTGGCTGATCAGGTCGCCGACGTCCCAGGAGCGGCAGGGCGTCGGGTGGCCGGCCAGCTCGACGCCGGCACCGTCGATCAGCCCGGCGGTCTGCGCGAGGGCCCGGACGAGCAGCTCGATCGGGTCGTCCGCTGCGGTCATGGCACACCTCTCGGTACGGGAGCACGGTCGTGCCGGGCGATCGTAAGCGCGAGCGCCGACGACCGCCCGGCACGACACCGCACCCGAGGTGCGCCGGCGTGGCTCAGGCGGCGAAGCCGCCGTCCACCGCGAGCTCGGCGCCGCTGACGTACCGCCCGCCCTCGCCGGCCAGGTAGGCGACCGCGGCTGCGACCTCCGCGCCGGTGCCGAAGCGGCCGAGCGCGGTCAGCTCGCCCTGGATCTCCGCCGAGGGTCCGTCGGCCGGGTTCATGTCGGTGTCGATCGGCCCCGGGTGGACCAGGTTGGCGGTGATCCCGCGCGGCCCGAGTTCCCGGGCCAGCGCCTTGGTCAGGCCGATCAGCGCGGCCTTGCTGGTCGCGTACAGCGTGGTGCCGGGAAAGGCGACGCGCTGGGCGACGCAGCTGCCGATGGTGATGATCCGTCCGCCCTCGGCCAGGTGCGCGGAGGCCGCGCGGGCGTACAGGAAGGGCGCCCGGACGTTCACCTCCAGCACCCGGTCGACGTCCTCCAGGGTCAGGTCGCCGATCGGGCCGAGGACGCCGACCCCGGCGTTGTTCACCAGGACGTCCAGCCGTCCGAACCGCTCCACGACCGCCGTGACCACGTCCTGCACCGCCTGCGGGTCGGCGCTGTCCGCCCGGACGGCCCAGCCGGTCCGTCCCAGCGCGGTGATCTTCGCGGCGACCTCCTCGGCCCGCTCCGCGCCGCCCTGGTAGGTCAGCACCACGTCGGCGCCGTCCTCGGCCAGCCGCAGGGCGACCGCCTCGCCGATCCCCCGGCTGCCGCCGGTCACCAGGGCCACCTGGCCGTCGAGCCCGCCCAGGCCGTCGCGGACCGTCGAACCGTTCATCGTCATCTCTCCAGGACTCCTCGTTCCGATCTCGGACATGGCTCGATCCTGGCCCTGGGCGTCTCGAACTTCCGGCGGCATTCGGACGTTGCGTTCAACGTTCAATCAACCTCCGTGGCGCCTCCGCACCCCGGCGCGCGTGACCCGACCTCCCGCCCGCCGTCCGGGGACGCGCCGCGGCGACCGCCCCCTGGACGGGGACGGCCGCTCGGCCGGTCACGGCGGTGTGCCGCCCGTCAGCCGACTCCGGTCGGCCGGTTCCTGGCCGGCCGCCTCCGGGTCGGACGGTCAGACGGTCAGCGCCTGGCCCGGGAAGATCAGGTCCGGGTCGTCGCCGATGGTGCCCACGTTGTTCCGGTAGAGGCTGTCGGTGTCGATGCCGAACTTGGCCGCGATGTCGCTCAGGGTGTCGCCGCTCCGGACGGTGTAGCCGCCGCCGGCGGTGTTCGCGGGCGCCACCGGGGCGGACTGCGCCGGCTTGGCCGAGGGACGGCCTTCGGGCGCCTGCTGCGCGGCCACGGGCTCGGGGGCGGGCTTTGCGGCGGGCTTGGTGGCGGGCTTGGCCGCCCTCGTGGCCGGCTTGGCCGCCTTGGCCGCCGTGCCGCCGGAGGTGTCGACGGCCGCCGGAGCGCCGCCCCGGCCCAGTCCCGCCTTCCTCCCGCAGACCGGCCAGGCACCCGGCCCCTGCGAGGCGAGGACCTTCTCCGCGACGGCGATCTGCTGCGCCCTGGTCGCCCTGTTGGCCTGGGAGGCGTACGCGGTCCCGCCGTACGCGGCCCAGGTGGACGGGCTGAACTGCAACCCGCCGTGGAAGCCGTTGCCGTTGTTGATGCTCCAGTTCCCACCGCTCTCGCACTGGGCGACGGCGTCCCAGGTCGAGGCAGGAGCGGCGGAGGCCGAGGTGGCCGTGACGAGGCCGGTCACCGGCAGGGCCGCGACGGCGGCACCCGCGACGACCGCCATCCGCAGGCGGTGGCGCTTGCTGGTGGTGGTGTCGGTGGCAGCGGCGGTCTCGTGACGGAGATTCATACAGGTCCTCTCGACAAGCCCCGGGCGGGCATGCGGAACCAGGCCCGGGACATGGGCCGGCGGTCTTTTGCTCACCTCACTCGAGGGGCGGCCGGACACGTGTCGGACGTGCCGTGCCGCCCCGGTCACCTCCGCACGCCGACGGCCCGTTCGAGCCGGCTCGTCGACGGGCACCGCCCTCGCGCCGCGGGTCAGTCGGCGGGCAGTGCGTCGGGGTGAACCCGGGTGGCGCTCGTTGCGCCGCCAATGAAGCTAGGGGCATCACCCGGACGCAGCAAGCAATTCTTGGACGTCGCTGGTCAATTGACTGTTACCGGCGGTATCGATCACAAAATCATGCCCGTTTTGAAGGCTTTTGACCATATTTTCAAGATCAGATGGTCAAATTCCGTGCCCTCGCTCACACCTCTCCATCCGAGAAAGCCGGCACACCATCGACGCTGAGAAATCGTCAGCTGACGCACCGTCACCACCGCACCCGGAGTTCCCGGTTCCGCCCGCCCGCCGAGTGGCATCCGTCACGCCCGGCACCCGGAGCGACCGGAACGACACCCTCAGCGACGACCGTCCAGCTCCGCGTCCCTCGCCAGCAACGCCGCCTGGACCCGGTTCTCGCAGCCCAGCTTGGCCAGGATCCGGCTCACGTAGGTCTTCACCGTCGCCTCGCTCATGTGGATCCGCGCCCCCGCGTCGGCGTTGGACAGACCCTCACCGAGCAGCGCCAGCACCTCCAGTTCGCGCGGGGTGAGCACCTCCAGCCGGCGCCGCGCCGCCACGGCGCGGGCGGCCAGCGAGGCGCTGCGCCCGGAGGCCAGCGAGTCGACGATGTGCCGGGTGGCGGCCGGCGACAGGAAGGCGTTCCCACCCGCCGCCGCCCGGACGGCCTGGATCAGCTCGTTCGGCGCGGTGTCCTTGAGCAGGAAGCCCGCGCCGCCCTCGGCCACGGCGCGCAGGACGTTCTCGCGCTCCCCGAAGGTGGTGAGGATCAACGCCCGCGCGCCGGGGGCGGCCTTCGCCAGCTCCCCGAGCGCCGTCAGACCGTCCATCACCGGCATCTGGATGTCCAGCAGCACCACGTCCACCCGGTGCGCCCGCGCGAGCTCCAGCGCCTCCCGTCCGTCGGCGGCCTCCGCGACCACCTCGATGTCGTCGGCGGAGCCGAGGATCATCCTGATCCCGGCCCGGATCAGCGGCTCGTCGTCGGCGACGAGGACTCGGATCACGCTGGTCATTCCCCTCGAACGGTGCGTCGGCTGCGGCACCATCCTCACATCCCGGCGGACCCGCCCCGCACCGCCCCCGGACCCGTCGGCCGGTCCTCCCGCCGAACGCCCGGCCGCACCACCGCGGCGCGCGCGGGCGCTCAGCCCCTGGCCACGTACTCCTGCTTGTCCACCAGCACGCCGTCACGGAAGCAGAACCGCGCCACGTGCTCCTCGTCCCAGCCGGACCCGGGCGCACCGTGCAGCACGTACCAGCGGCAGTTCGCGCCCGTCGGCACCTCGGGACCGGCCTCCTTGTAGGTGTCGGTGAAGAAGTCGTTGCCGCGCGGCAGGACGCGCAGCACCTCGGTCTCGGCCGTGCCCACCGCGATCCGGTCGAACATCGGCTTCTGCACCGTCGCGTCGCTGGTGCCCCGGACGAAGGCGACCACCCCCCAGACCACCAGGGCGAGCAAGATCAGCGCGACCGCGACGACCCCGACCGCGCAGCCCGTCGCCGGGCTGCGCCGCCGGCGCTCCGTCCCCTCGGCGGGCGGCGGGCCGTCCAGGACCCAGTCCTCGGCCCCGGCCGCCGCCGCGGCCGTCCCCTCCTGTTCCGCCCCTTCGTACGGGAGGACCGCCGCCAGCCGGAAGCCCTGCTCCGGCGTCGGCCCGGCGTGCACCATGCCGCCGACCAGCCGGGCGCGCTCCCGCAACCCGGCCAGCCCCTGACCGCCGCTGACCGCCGCGCCCGCGCCGGGGCGCGCGTCGACGAGCTCCGGCGTGCGCGCGTTGGTCACCTCCACCACCAGCGCGTCCGGCTCGTACCGGAGCGCGACGTTGATCGGTGCGCCCGGCGCGTGCTTGTGCGCGTTGGTGAGCGCCTCCTGCGCGATCCGGTACGCCGCGTGGTCGACGGCGGCCGACAACGGACGCCGCTCGCCCTCCACGGCGAAGCCGACCTCCGCGCCGGCCTCCCGGGAGGACTCCACCAAACCCCCGATCCCGTCCGCCCCGCCCCGGGCCGGCGTCCCGGCGGCCGCCCCGGGGCCGGGCGGCGACGCCGTCGACTCGTCGTGCAGCACCCCGACCACCTCGCGCAGCTCGCGCATCGCCGCGACCGCCGCCCGCCGCAGCACCCCGACCGCCTCGCGCTGCCGGTCGGTGAGCGTCCGGTCCACCTCCAGCGCGCCGGAGTGCACCGAGATCAGCGCCAGCTGGTGGCCCAGGCTGTCGTGCATGTCCTGGGCGATCCGGTGCCGCTCGCGCAGCCGCGCCTGGTGCACCACCATGACCCGCTCACGCATCAGCTGCTCGTTGCGCTCGCGCAGCGCGTCCAGCAGGGCGCGGCGCTGCGCCCGGTAGCGGCCGTAGAGCGCGGGCAGCACGGCGATCACCAGGAAGAAACCGAGCGACATCGGCAGGACCAGCTTCGGCGACAGCGAGGCGACGTCCTGCAACACACCCGCCACGGTGAACAGCACCCAGCCCACGACGAAGGCGCCGACCAGTGACCAGACCCGGAGAATCCGCGCCCCGGCGGTCCAGCCCGCGCAGACCAGCAGCAGTACCGGCCCGCCCGACCAGCCGGCCAGGGCCGAGGCGGCGAGCAGGACGGGGGCCGGCAGCCCCTTGCGCAGCACCCACAGCACGGCGACGGCCACGCCGAAGGACAGGGCCAGGCCGGTGTCGAGGAGCGCCTCCAGCAGCGCCGCGAACCCGCCCATCAGCAGGGCGCCGAGCGCCTCTCCCACCACCCGGCGGGGCCTCCAAGGCCCCGGCAGTGCCGTCCGTACCGCCGTGTTCCAGGCCCGTGCGATCGCTTCCACCCGTCGAGGCTAGCGGTCCGGCCGGGGCACCCGCCGTCCTCCTTCGTCGCCGCTCGGCACCGACGAAAGTCGCCTGGCGGGCACCGGTGGGGAGCCCGGGAGCCCCGGGACAGGGCCTTGCCGGCCGAAGGCGGTGAGCAGCGGCGCCACGTCGTCCACCCGGCGGGTCGAGCCGAACACGTCCCGACGCGCCACCGTGGTCGACGGCAAGGGCCACCGCGGCGACCCGGGGTGCGAGGACGTCGTCCACGTCGGCCGGGCGACGCACGCGGCGGCCGGCACCCCGCCGGCGCCGACCCTCCGTCAGGGCCCGGAGAGGTCCGCCTCCACCGGGTAGGGCACCACGGCCTTGACCAGCCCGGTGAACAGTTCCCCGGCGCGGTAGCCGGCCCCGGCCTCGTCCAGCACGTAGGTGTGCACGATCGGCACTCGCCCGGTGGCCTGCTCGACCCGCCGGTGGACGGGGATGCCCGCCTTGGCGTACTGGTCGAGCTTGACCACTCGGTCGGTGGTCTCGGAACCCGGCGCAAGCCGCGACACGGCAGGATGGCCCGATGCAGGTACGCCCGATCTCCCCCGACAACCTGGCCGAGCTGCTCGCCGACCGCATCGCCGCCCTGCCCGGCGCCGGCGGGCGCCACCTGCGGGTGGCCGTGGACGGCGCGGCGGCGGCCCGCCCCGAGGCGCTCGCCGACGCCCTGGTGGAGCCACTGCGGCTGCGCGGCCACCCGACGCTGCGGGTCTCGGCGGCGGACTTCCTGCGCCCGGCGTCGATCCGGCTGGAGTACGGCCACCATGACGCGGACGCCTTCCACGACCTCTGGCTGGACGACGGCGCCCTGCTGCGCGAGGTCCTCGACCCGCTGGAGCCGGGCGGCAGCGGCCGCGTCCTGCCCTCCCTGCGCGACCCGGTCACCGACCGTTCGACCCGCGCCCCGTACACCGAACTCCCGCCCGGCGGCGTGCTGTTGCTGGACGGCGCCCTGCTGCTCGGACGCTGGCTGCCGTTGGAGCTGACCGTCCACCTGGCACTCGGCCCGGCCGCGCTGGCCCGCCGCACCCCCGCCGACCAGCAGTGGACACTGCCCGCCTTCGCCCGCTACGCGGCGGAGACCGTCCCCGCCGAGGCCGCCGACGTCACCGTCCGGGTGGACGACCCGCGCCACCCCGCACTGGTCGAACACTCCTGAGGTCCGGGGCCGGGCCGCGCTGGCAGTACGGGCACCAGTACACCGCCCGGTCGCGCGGCGGCGTGCCCAGGCGCCCGGTCGCCACGGGGGTGACGCAACGCGGGCAGGGCCGCCCGGCCCGGCCGTAGACCCAGTGCTGGTAGCCGGGCCGGGTGTCGCCGGTGGTGATGTGCCCGGGGCGCAGCTTGTTGGCCTCCAGCATCTGCCGGGCCCGCTCCACCAGCCGGTCGGGGTACGGGAGTTCGCCGACCTCGGTCCACGGCGTCACGCCCGCGACGAAGCACAGTTCGTTGGCGTAGACGTTGCCGATCCCGGCCAGGTTGCGCTGGTCGAGCAGGGCCTCGACGACCGGGCGGCCCGGGCGGGCGAGGAGCCGGCGGACGGCCTCGGCCGGGTCCCAGTCGGGGCCCAGCAGGTCGGGGCCGAGGTGGCCGACGATCCGCCGTTCGTCGGCGGTGCGCAGCAGTTCGACGACGGGCAGCCGGTAGCCGACGGCGGCGCCCCGGTCGGTGGCGAGGACGGCGCGGATCTGCCAGGCGGGGCCGCCGGTCCACTGCTCGCCGGCCCGGTAGACCTCCCAGCGGCCGTCCATCCGCAGGTGGGTGTGCAGGGTGAGGCCGCCTTCGAAGCGGGCGAGCAGGTGTTTGCCGCGCGGGGCCACCTCCAGCACCCGGCGGCCGGTGAGATCGGCGGTGGCGTGCGCGGGTACCCGCAGGTCGGCGCTGGTCAGCAGCTGTCCGGCGAGGGCCTCGCGCAAGTGGGCCGCCACGCGGTAGACGGAGTCACCTTCTGGCATGTCTCCATTCTGGTCCGCGGGG
>NZ_JBHUAF010000368.1:0-8761 GCF_042789895.1 Kitasatospora sp. NPDC056783 | reverse complement strand
ACCACCGACCGCTTCCTCGACGCCCTGGAGAGCGTGCTCGGTCCGGCGTAGCGCCGGACCCGGCCCGGGCGGCACCGGGCCCGAGGCCCCGCCCGGGTGGGCACCGGCCCGGGTGGGCACCGGCCCGAGGCCCCGCTCACGGGGCCGCGTTCAGTCCAGCGCGAGCCGGTCCCCGACCCGGATCGCGCCCGTCACCAGCACTTGGGCGTACACCCCGGCGCAGGGCAGCGCCGGCATGCCCGCCAGCGGCACCACCCGGTTGCGCTCGGCCGGGATGCGCAGGGCCTCGGGACGGCGGGGCAGCGGCCCGTGCCGCAGGGTGGGGACGGCGCAGCGCGGGGTGGGCGCGAGGATCCGCAGGCGCAGCGTCGGCCCGATCGCCAACTCCCGTCCCACCCAGTCGTTCTCGACGTATCCCTCGCCCCGGGTGCGGATCACCAGGTTGGGCCGGTAGCGCTCGGCCTCGCTGCCGGTGGCGCGCAGCGTCGAGGTGGTGATCAGGTGCAGCGGCGCGAAGTCGAAGAAGCCGCCGTCCGGTGCGGCGCGGCCCAGCTCGTTGACGGTGAAGCCGGTTTCGGCCGTGATGCCGCGGGCCAGCACCTCCTCCGGTACGGCCCGCTCGACGGTCGCGCCGGGCGGGCGTTCGGTGATCAGCGCGACCTCGCGGCCGAGCGCCTCGGACAGGTCCCGCTCGTCCGTGCCGCCGCCGTCCGGGCCGGTGATCACCGTGCCGCCGTCCGCCGTGGTGGTGGCCGTGTACCCGAGCAGGGCGGCCCAGAGCCGGGGGTGCTTGCCGCTGGCCACCCGGCCGGTGGCCAGGTCGAGCAGCGCCCGTTCGCGGTCGCCGACCAGTCCCCGGCCGGTCACGTCGGCCCGGTCCAGCTCCTCGCCGAGCAGCCCCTTCACCGGATAGCGCCACAGCCGCTCGACCGTGCCGGTCACCGTCCCCTCCTCCGTCCCGGTCCCGCCGCTCACTCGCCCTCCGCCCAGTCCCGCAGTGTCGCGAAGTCTTCGGCGAGCAGGCCGATCCGGGGGTTGACGTGCAGGGTGAGCGCCCGTCCGGGGTGGTGGGCGGCGATCCACTCGGCGTCCCGCGGGCCGAGTTCGTCGTCCACCCAGACGAACGGGCGGCCGTCCGCCCAGGCGACCACGTCCTTGGTCTTCCAGTGCAGCCCGTCCGGGTCCTCGCCGAACAGGTCCGACCAGCGGATGTACGGAAGTTCGGGCAGGCCGATGTGCGGGCCGATGTGGGTGTTCGCCTCGCCCATCCACCCGGTGGCCCACACGAGTTCGTACGGCAGCGCCAGCAGCTCCTCACCGTGCGAGGGGTTGAGCCAGACCCGCAGCGGCTTGACCCGGACGGCGGGGGGCTTGGCGTGCCTGGCGCGGATCGTCTGCCGCGCCTGGACGGCGGCCAGGTGCCGCTGCTTCGCCACCCACCAGGCGGGGCGCAGCCGGTGGGTGGCGTAGCCCTCGGGCCTCCGCTTCGGCGCGGCGTAGGGATTGAGCGGTCCGTCCACGTCGAGGAGGAGCAGGGGCTGCTGGGTCATGCCATGAATTCTCGGCCGGGCGCGGAGGGTTGGCCAGCGGTTCACGGGTCACGATCGGGTTCCCGCCGCGCGGGCCGCCGCCGTGCCCCGGGCGCGGCCCGCGCCGCCGGTCCTGTGCCAAGCGTCACGCCGGCCCCGGGCCACCCCCGCCGCCGACCCCGCGCCACCGGCCCCCGCCGCCGGCCCCGCGGGCGGGGCTCACGCCCCGGCCCGTCACGGCCGCTGCCACAGGTGGCGGGCGGCCAGCAGCGGGAGCACGCCCTCGCCGAACCAGTACGCCTCCTCCAGGTGCGGCATCCCGCTCAGCACGAACTCCTCGATGCCCAGAGCGTGGTACTCGCAGATCAGGTCGGCGACCTCCCGGTGGCTGCCCACCAGTGCCGTCCCGGCGCCGCCGCGCAGCAGCCCGATGCCGGCCCACAGGCCCGGGTACACCTCCAGTCGTTCGGCCGAGCCGCCGTGCAGCGCGAGCATCCGGCGCTGTCCCTCCGACTCGCTCTCGGCCAGCGCCCGTTGGGTCTCCCGCACCCGGCGCGGGTCCATCGCGGCGAGCAGCCGCTCGGTCTCCGCCCAGGCCTGCGCGGAGGTGTCCCGGGTGATCACGTGCAGCCGGATGCCGAAGCGCACGGTCCGGCCCCGCGCGGCGGCCAGTTCGCGGATCCAGCGGATCTTCTCCCGGACCTGGGCGGGCGGTTCGCCCCAGGTCAGGTAGACGTCCGCGTGCCGGGCCGCGATGTCGCCGGCGGCCGGGGAGGAGCCGCCGAAGTAGACCGCCGGGACCGGCTCCGGCAGCCGGTTCAGCCGCGCGCCCTCCACCCGCAGGTGGGGCCCGTGGTGGTCGACCGTCTCCCCGTCCCAGAGCCGCCGGGTGATGTCCAGGAACTCGCCGGTGCGCGCGTACCGGGCGTCCTTGTCCAGGAAGTCCCCGTAGGCGCGCTGCTCGGCGGACTCCCCGCCGGTCACCACGTTGAGCAACAGCCGTCCGCCGGAGTGCCGTTGGTAGGTCGCGGCCATCTGCGCGGCCAGGGTGGGGCTGAGCTGTCCGGGCCGGAAGGCCACCAGGTACTTCAGCCGCTCGGTCAGCCCGCTGAGCACGGCGGTGGTCAGCCAGGCGTCCTCGCACCAGGCCCCGGTCGGGGTCAGCACGCCCTCGAAGCCCAACTGCTCGGCGCTGCGGGCGACCTGGCCGAGGTAGCCGATGCTCGGCGGCCGGTCCGAACCGGCCGCGCCGGGCGTGGAGCCGTGGCCGCCGCCGACGATCAGCCGGCTGTCGCCGTTGGTGGGGAGGAACCAGTGGAAGGTGAGAGCCATGGACGGACACACTCCTGGGGCCGGTACTGCCTGCGGTCGGTGGACGGAACCCGCCGACGGCGACAGCCGGCCGTCCACACCCTGCCCAGGTCCACGTGCAGGCGGCGCACGAGGAGGGGGTGGCCCGGAGCGGTCATGGGCCGATTCTCCGGGACTCCCCGCCTCCGGACAAGACCCGCCCGGACGGCCCGTAGGCCCTCCCCCGGTCACGGGGAAGGGCCTACGGGTGCGGTGCGGGTGCCCGGGGGCTACGGATCAGACCTGGCCGGCCTTCTCCAGGGCCGCGCAGCAGGTGTCGATCAGGAGCCGGGTGACGACGTAGGGGTCGACGTTGGCGTTCGGGCGGCGGTCCTCGATGTAGCCCTTCTTCTCCACCTCGACCTGCCACGGGATGCGCACGGAGGCACCGCGGTCGGAGACGCCGTAGCTGTAGACGTTCCACGGGGCGGTCTCGTGCTTGCCGGTGAGGCGGGACTGGATGTCGTGGCCGTACTGGTTGACGTGCTCCAGCACCTTCTCCTGGGAGGCGCCGAGCGCCTCGCAGGCGGTGATGATGGCGTCGTAGCCCTCGCGCATCGCCTTGGTGGAGAAGTTGGTGTGGGCGCCGGCGCCGTTCCAGTCGCCGCGGACCGGCTTGGCGTCGAGGGTGGCGTCGATGCCGAACTCCTCGGCGGTGCGGTACAGCAGGTAGCGGGCGATCCACATGTCGTCCGAGACGGTCAGCGCGTCGACGGGGCCGATCTGGAACTCCCACTGGCCGGGCATGACCTCGGCGTTGATGCCGCAGATCGCCAGGCCGGCGTCGATGCAGCGGTCCAGGTGCAGCTCGACGATCTCGCGGCCGAAGACCTCCTCGGCGCCGACGCCGCAGTAGTAGCCGCCCTGCGGGGCCGGGTAGCCGCCCTCCGGGAAGCCGAGCGGGCGGGAGCCCTTGAAGAAGGTGTACTCCTGCTCGATGCCGAAGATCGACTCCTGCGCGGCGTACTTCTCGGCGACCTCGCGCAGCAGGGCGCGGGTGTTGGACACGTGCGGGGTGCCGTCCGTCTCCAGGACCTCGCAGAGGACCAGGATGTGGTCGCCGCCGCGGATCGGGTCCGGCACGACGCGCACCGGGTTCAGCACGCGGTCCGAGGCGTGGCCCACCGCCTGGCTGGTCGAGGAACCGTCGAAGCCCCAGGTCGGGATCTTGTCGGCGTTGGGCAGGACGCGAGTCTTGGAACGGAGCTTCGCGGTCGGCTTGGTGCCGTCGATCCAGATGTACTCGGCCTTGATTGCCACGGCGTGTCCCTCGCATTGCTGTGTGGTGGGTGCCCGTGAAGAGTGGCAAGCCGCCGTTTCCCGGTTGTTCCTCTCGTGTAACGCGCATGTGAACCAACCGTCCGCGTTGACACCGTCACGGAGCGGGAGTGCCAGGGGTGGCACTCCCGCCCTTTCGGACACCGTCAGTGACGACGAGGGGTTCCCTCGGTGACGGCTCCCGGCCCGGTCAGTGGCGGCGGGCGTGCTCGGCGCGACGGCGCCGGGTGGCCCAGAGCGCGGCCGCGCCGCCCGCGACCAGGGCGCCGGCCCCGGCGGCGAGCGGGCCGGTGGCGCTGCTGCCGCCGGTGGCCGCCAGGTTCTCCGGCTTCTCCACCGCGGCCTGCGGGGCGGCGGTCCGCGAGGCGGCGGCGTCGACGACCGGCTGGACGGCGGGTGCCGTGCCCGGGGCCGTCGCGGCGCCCGGGGCGGAGGCGGTGCCCGGCGCGGACGGGCCGGACGGGGTGGCGGCCGGGCCGCCGGGCTTCTCGCAGCTCACCGAGGCGACGGTGACCTTCCCGGTGACCTTGGCGACGTTCAGGTTCAGCGGGTTCACCTCCACCCGCACCTCCAGCGCCGAGGCGGCGGCGGTGGTCGTGGTGACGGTCTTCTTGGAGAACTCCACCGAGACGCTGCCGATCAGCGGCACGTCCACCGTGGTCGGGCCGTACAGGCCGACGGTGACCGGCTTGCCGAGCACGCTGAGCTTGACCGGCGCGACCACGTCCGCGGTCGGCTGCCCGTCCACCGGGCAGGTCGCCTCGGCGCTCATCGCCTCCAGTCCGAGCAGCGCGGTGGCGGGCAGGCCGGGGGCGTGCACGTCCGCGTTGACCAGCTTGACGGAGGCGGTGGCGCCCTTGGCGTCGACGCGGGTCACGGACTTGCCGACGTCCGCCTTGACCAGTTCGACCGGGCCGGTCTGGTCGACGCCGGCCACCGTGGCGGTCAGCACCGAGCCGTCGCGCTGCGCCGGCGATTCCACCTTGTTCAGGGCGATGTTCACCGGGACGTCCACCGCCTTGTTCAACAGGCTGACGTCCAGGTCGAGTTCGGCGGTGACGGCGCGCGCCTTGCCGGGTGCCGGGGCGGGTTCGGCCGCCTGGGCGGGCGCGACGGCGAGCAGCGTGCTCGCCACCACGGCGGTGGCAGCGGCTAGGGAAACGATTCGTCGGGAAGACATGGCGGTACCCCCACACAGATGAAACGATGAGCCGCCAGTCTTCTCGAACGGTCAGTCACATGAGCAATACAGAACGTCATTTCACCCGTTGGGGTGAGATTGGCGTTCCGCACTGACTCGGCTCTGCTACGGCGGCGGCTTCGCGGGGGTCCACGGCCGCCGCACGCCGGACAGGATCGCCTACGGCAGCCGCCAGTCCACCGGCTGCGCCCCCTGCCGCACCAGCAGCTCGTTCGCCCGGCTGAACGGCCGCGAGCCGAAGAAGCCGCTGTTCGCCGAGTACGGGCTCGGGTGCGCCGACTCGATCGCCGGGACGTCCCCCAGCAGCGGCCGCAGGTTGCGGGCGTCACGCCCCCACAGGATCGCCACCAGCGGCCCGCCGCGCGCCACCAGCGCCCGGATCGCCTGCTCGGTGACCTCCTCCCAGCCCTTGCCCCGGTGCGCGGCCGGCTTGCGCGGCGCGGTGGTCAGCGCCCGGTTGAGCAGCAGCACGCCCTGCTCCGTCCACGGGGTGAGGTCCCCGTTGGACGGCTGCGGCAGGCCGAGGTCGTTGCCGTACTCCTGGTAGATGTTGATCAGGCTGGCCGGGATCGGACGGACGTCCGGGGCCACCGAGAAGCTCAGCCCGACGGCGTGGCCGGGCGTCGGGTAGGGGTCCTGCCCGACGATCAGCACCCGGACGTCGGCCAGGGGCTGCTGGAAGGCGCGCAGCACGTTCGGCCCGGAGGGCAGGTAGGTACGCCCGGCGGCCAGTTCGGTGCGCAGGAAGTCGCCCATCGCGGCGACCCGTCCGGCGACGGGTTCCAGGGCTGCGGCCCAGCCGGGCTCGACGATCTCATTCAGTGGACGCGGTGCCATGGTCGCCACCCTATCGGCCTACACCGACAGGGCGTTCAGCAGATGATCATGCGCTCGAAGAGTGCCCGGAGCGCCCGGCCCGGCCACCCGACGGGCTCCCTGAGCGCCCGGCCCGGCTACCCGACCGGGCGCCCCCGCAGCACCACCAGCAGCGGGTCCGCGAGCACCCGGACATCCGCCCGCGGGTCCTCGGCGTACACCACGAAGTCCGCCGGGGCGCCCTCCTCCAGCCCGGGCCGCCCCAGCCACTCGCGCGCCCCCCAGCTCGCCGCCGACAGCGCCTCGGCCGGACTCAGCCCCGCCTTGACCAGCTCCGCCACCTCGTCCGCGACCAGCCCGTGCGCCAGTGAGCCGCCCGCGTCCGTACCGACGAACACCGGGATGCCGGCCTCGTGCGCGGCGCCGACGGTGGCGTACCGGCGCTCGTGCAGCCGCCGCATGTGCGACGCCCAGGCCGGGAACTTGGCCTCGCCGCCGGCCGCGAGGTCCGGGAAGGTGGCGATGTTGACCAGGGTCGGCACGATCGCCACCCCGCGCTCGGCGAACGCCGGGATCAGCTCCTCGGTCAGCCCGGTGGCGTGCTCGACGCAGTCGATGCCGGCCGCCAGCAGGTCGGGCAGCGACTCGGCCGCGAAGCAGTGCGCGGTGACCCGCGCGCCCTCCTCGTGCGCCGCCGCGATCGCCTCGGCGAGCGCGTCGCCGGGCCAGCAGGCGGCGAGGTCGCCGCGCTCGCGGTCGATCCAGTCGCCGACCAGCTTCACCCAGCCGTCCCCGCGCCGGGCCTCGGCCCGGACGTAGGCCGCCAGGTCGCCGGGCTCGATCTCGTGCGCGTAGTTGCGGATGTAGCGGCGGGTGCGGGCGATGTGCCGCCCGGCGCGGATGATCCGGGGCAGGTCCTCGCGCTCGTCGATCCAGCGGGTGTCGGCGGCCGAGCCGGCGTCGCGGATCAGCAGGGTGCCGGCGTCCCGGTCGGTGAGCGCCTGCTTCTCGCTGGTCGCGGCGTCCACCGCGCCGTGCGCGTCCAGGCCGACGTGGCAGTGCGCGTCCACCAGACCGGGCAGCACCCAGCCGGTCACCGTCCGGACGTCGGCGGCGGTCGGCGGGCGGGTGAAGCTCACCCGGCCGTCCACCACCCAGAGTTCGTCCCGGACGTCCTGCGGACCGACCAGCACCCGACCCCGCACGTGCAGCACCGCTCCATCGCTCATGGCCGCACTCTACCGACGGGCGGGTTCCGTGTAAGCAGTCATGATGCGGCAGACTCGTTTCCGGCACCCGCCCCCGCGCGCGTCCACCCCGCGCGTCCACCCCGTGCGGCCCGACCCGCGCACCCCGCCCCGTGCGTCCCCGTGAAAGGCGATACCGACGTGAGCCCCTTCCTCGACCTGCCCCCGCTCAGCGCCGCCGAGTTCGCGGCGATCGAGGACCAGGTGGCCGCCCTGCTGCACACCGAATCCGATGTGATCGTCACCCAGGGCGAGGCGCTCCTCCCGCTGGAGGCCGCGATCCGCGGCGCCGCCCACCCCGGGTCCACCGCGCTCAACATCGTCACCGGCCCGTACGGGCAGACCTTCGGCAACTGGCTGCGCTCCTGCGGCGCGAAGGTCGTCGACCTGGCCGCGCCCTTCGACAGCGCGGTGAGCGCCGCGCGGGTCGCCGAGGCGCTGGCCGCCGAGCCGTCGATCGACTTCGTCTCCCTGGTGCACGCCGAGGCCGCCACCGGCAACACCAACCCGGTCGCCGAGATCGGTGCCGCGGTCCGCGAGCACGGCGCGCTGCTGATGCTCGACGCGGTCGCCTCGGTCGCCGCCGAGCCGCTGCTCACCGACGAGTGGGGCGTCGACCTGTGCGTCATCGGCGGCCAGAAGGCGATGGGCGGCCCGGCCGGGGTCTCCGCCGTCTCGGTCTCCGAGCGCGCCTGGGAGCGGATCGCCGCCAACCCGGCCGCCCCGCGCCGCTCGTACCTGTCGCTGCTCGACTGGAAGGAGCGCTGGACCGACGCCGGCCGCGCCGTGCTGCCGCACGCCCCGGCCCAGTTGGAGATGCTCGCGCTCGGCGCCTGCCTGGACCGGATCGCCGCCGACGGCCTGCCCTCCGTGATCGCCCGCCACCGCGCCGCCTCCGCCGCCACCCGGGCCGGCGTGCGCGCGCTCGGCACCCTGGCCCCGTACGTCGTCGAGGACGCCCACGCGGCCCCGGTCGCCACCACCCTGCGCACCCCGGACGGCGTCGACGCGACCGCCCTCGCCGCCCGCCTCGACCCGGCGCTGCCGGTCCAGCCGGGCGGCGGCGCGCTGGCCGCTTCGATGCTGCGGGTCAACCACTACGGGCGGGCCGCCGCGCTGGACACGGTCCGCGCCTGCCTGTCGGCCCTCGCCGGCGCGACGGACGCCGACCCGGCACCCGCCCTGGCCGCCGCCGAGGCCGCCTGGGCCGCGACCGTCCGGGCCTGACCGCACGACGGCCCAGCACGGAACAGCCCAGCACGGAACGGCCCAGCGCGGAACGGCCCAGCACGGCGCCGCCGAGCGCGCGGCGGCCCGCCACAGAACGGCGGCCCCGGAGG
>NZ_JBHUAF010000367.1:0-8771 GCF_042789895.1 Kitasatospora sp. NPDC056783 | reverse complement strand
GCCTTCACCTGCCTTCAGGGATGCGGAGCCAGGCTCTTACTTGGTGCCGATGTTCAGGTAGTCGTACTCACCCGAGTACGCCGACGTGGAGACCATGTTCGTGGCGTTGTCCGGCCGGTACAGGAAGACCTTGAAGTAGGTCAGCGGCACGTAGACCGCCTGCTCCATGACCTTCTTGTCGATGTCGGCGTAGATCTTCTCGCGGGCCGCCTTGTCGGGGTTGACGGCGGAGTCGTCGATCAGCTTGTTGACCGCGGGGTCGTCCAGCTGGGCCAGGTTGTTGTTGCCGGACGGCTTGATGCTCCGGCCGTCGACGATCTGCTGGAGGAAGCCGTAGCCCGTCGGCCAGTCGGCGCCCCACTGCATCATCATCAGGCCGATGTTGTGCTCGGCGGCGAACTGCGGGGAGCCGGCGGCGTCCTGGAGGTACTTGCCCTGCGGGTACTGCTGGATCTCGGCGTTGATGCCGACCTTCTTCAGCGCGGCCTGGATCGAGGTGGCCGCGGCGACCTCGGTGGCGCGCTCGGTGCGGGCCGACAGGACGGTGTTGATGCCGCCCTCCTTGCCGCAGGCCTTCAGGGCCTCCTTGGCCTTGGCCTCGTCGCCCTTGCCGTCCTTGGTCTCGTACAGGTTGAAGTCCTGGTGGCCCGGGACGTCGGCCGGGAGGACGGTGTTGGCGACCTGGCCGCGGATCGGGCCGCCGAGCGCGGTCTGCACCGAGACCTTGTCGACCGCGTACTGCACGGCCTTGCGGCACTCGATGTTGTCGAACGGCGCGAGCTTGGAGTTGATCGCCATGTAGACCAGACGGCCGCCGTAGGCGTTGTCGGTGCTGGCCTTCAGCTTGGGGTTCTGGAGGATCTGCGCCTGGGTCTGCGGGTCGACGCCACCGCCCACGAGGTCGACCTGGGCGTTGCCGGCCAGCAGGTCCTTGTCGATGGTGGACTGGTCGATGTTCATCCGGAGCACGAGCTTGTCCGCGAGCTGCTTGCGGATCGGGTCGGTGCTCGGGTCCCAGTTGGTGTTGGGCACCAGGACGGCCTGCTTGCCGTCCTCGTAGGACTCGAACTTGTAGGAGCCCGAGGAGACGATCTTCTTCACGTAGTCCGAGCCGGTGTCCTTGGCCTGCGGGACGGGCGCGGTCTGCGGGGCGCTGACCAGGTAGTCGAAGTCGGCGAAGGGGTGCTTCAGGTGGAAGACGACCGTGGTGTCGTCGGGCGTCTCGATCGAGTCGAGGCCGCCCTCCTTGTCCTTGTACGGGCCGGCGTACGGCGTGGCGTTGTCCACCAGGTGCTCGCGGAAGTAGACCGGGCCGTTGGAGTTCACGTCCAGCGCGTAGTTCGAGCGCTCGATGGCGTACTTGACGTCCTTCGAGGAGATCGGGGAGCCGTCGTCGTACTTCAGGCCCTTGCGCAGCTTGTACGTCCAGGTCAGGCCGTCCGCGCTGACCTGGCCCATCGACTCGGCGAGGTCGGGGACGAGCTTGTTGCCCTCGTCGCCCGGCGCCGGGTTGAAGGTGGTCAGCGAACGGGCGTACAGACGCGAGAAGTTGTAGATGTACGCGTAGTACGTGTTGCCCGGGTCGAGCGAGTCCGGGGTGCCCTTCATCTCGAAGGTCACCGTCCCGCCCTTCTTGTCCGAGGCGTTGACGACGCTCTTGGTGGCCGCGTTGGCGCCGGAGCCGCCCGCGGAGCCGGAGGCCGAGGCGGAGTCGCCGCTCTTCTTCGAGCTGGTGCAGCCGGTGACGACCAGGACCGCGGCGGCGGCCGCCGCGGTCAAGGCGACGGTACGGGACCTACGCATGGGTGAGATCAACCCCTTGGAGATGTGGAGGCGGTGTGAGGGTCCTGGCGCGGGGTCAACTGGTGACGCGGGGCCAGTGAATGACGCTTGATCAGTTGTTCTTGGGATCGAGGGCATCGCGCAGGCCGTCGCCCAGGAGGTTGAAGGCGAGCACGGTGATGAAGATCGCCAGACCGGGGACCACCATGTACTGGGGGTCCACCTGGTAGTACCGGATCGCGTCCTGGAGCATCCCGCCCCAGGAGGCCTGCGGCGGCTGGATGCCGACGCCCAGGAAGCTCAGCCCGGCCTCGAAGAGGATGTTGGTCGGGATCAGCAGGGTCGAGTAGACCAGGATCGGACCGACCAGGTTGGGCAGCAGTTCCTTGAACAGGATGAACGGGCCGCGCGCGCCGAGGCTGCGGGCCGCGTGGACGAACTCCCGCTCGCGCAGCGAGAGGGTCTGGCCGCGCACGATCCGGCCCATGTAGGGCCAGTTGAAGAAGCCGATCACGAAGATCAGCACCAGCATGTGCAGCGGCAGGCCGTGCAGGCCGAAGGCTCCGCCCTGGAGCGAGGTCGAGATCGCGATCGCGAAGAGCAGCAGCGGGAACGCCAGGAAGACGTCCATCACCCGGCTGATCAGGGTGTCCACCCAGCCCCCGTAGTAGCCGGCCATGATGCCGAGTACGGTGCCGATGGTGTTGGACAGCAGGGTCGCGCCGAAGGCGACCAGCAGGGACACCCAGGAGCCCTCGATGACTCGGGTGAGCAGGTCACGGCCCTGAAGCGGGTCGACGCCGAGCGGGTGGTCCAGGCTCATGCCGCCCCAGTCGCCGAGCGGCAGACCGCCGAGGTCGGCGTCCAGGAGGTCCTGGTGGAGGGCGTCCGGGTCGAGTCCGAACATCGACTCGATCGGCTTGGCCAGCACGGCGAGCAGGATCAGCAGGATCACCACGACGCCGCCGGCGACGGCGGCCTTGTCCCGCTTGAAGCGGGTCCAGGCGATCTGGCCGAGGGAGCGGCCCTCGATCTTCTTGACCGGATCGGCGGCGGCGGGTGCCTCCGGCGCGTTCCCGGCGGTGGTCACGGATGTCATGGTCAGTTGGTCCCCTCGCCGACGGTGGCCGGCCCACGGGTGCCGGCCGTCGGCTTCGGCGGTGCGGCTGCGGACGTGCGGAAGTGCTTAGGAGGAGCTGGTGTTGACGGCAGCACGTCGTGCACGGGCGCTGCCACCACGCGGGATGGGCTTCGCGTGGACAGGCTGTCGGCGGCCGCGCTCACCTTTGTGGGGTTGCAGTACGCGCGGTGCGTTGCGCAGAACTCTCTGCCATCCGAACTGGCTTGCGCCAGCCCTGCCAACCGACAGATGCCCAACTGTGATCTGCGCGCATGCACCTCCCCGGTCTTCGGCATATACCTCTTCACATGGCTGTAACTGCCATGTCAAGATGATCCGAGCACACATCCGGAAATTCGTCCGGAAAGCATCGAAGCCGACTTGATGGGCAATCAAGTCGGCTTCGGGGAATGCGTTTTGTGAATCAGTGCCCGGGGTAGCCGGGCCACGGCCGCTGCGGCTGCTGTTGTTGCTGCCAGCCCGTCGCCGGCGGCTGGGTGCCGTAGGCATAACCCGGCATCGACTGGCCGGGGTACGACGGCGGGGGCGCCGGCGGGTACGGACCGGTCGGCGGGCGGCCCGCCTCCCGGTCGAAGAACGGCCGGGCGTTGGCGCGCATCCACAGCGCCACCGGGTCGTACTCGTCCGACATCGCCACCGTGGACACCGCGAGCCCCTCCGGAGCCACCGCGATCGCGCGCTGCATCAGCGCCCGCACCGCCTCCACGGCCGACGGCGAACTCTCGTACAGGTCAAGGCCGATGGCCAGGTACGGCTCCCCCACCGCGGGCTGCACCCAGGCCCGGCGCAGGGCCCGCACGGTGCGCACCTCGGCGGCCTGGCGCTCCAGCAGCGCGAAGAACGGCTGGGCGTTGAGCTGCGGCTCGCCGAGCTTCAACGGGCCGGCGGGAAGCCGCTCCAGACCCGCGGCGATCCGCCGCAGGTCCGCCCAGGGCACCCCGACGCCGCCCCCGGGCGCGTGCGGATTGAGCCACAGGCCCCAGCGGGTGCGGTACAGCGAGGCCGCGATCTCCCGGCCGGAGATGACCTCGTGGGCCCGGGTCCAGCCCGAGGAGGTCAGCTGCTCGGACGAGGTGACGGCCGGCGCGTAGCCGTGGCCGCTGATCTCCATGTTCCCGTACTGGGCGTCCTGGCTGCCCGGCGTGCCGTGCCACAGCAGCATCCAGACCTGACCGTCCGCCAGCGCGTGGAGCAGGCGCTCGTACGCGTCGTAGCGCTCCGGCGCGACCTCGCGCAGGGCGCGCTCCAACCCGCCCGGATCAGCTCCCGGGCGCCCGGCCGGTGCCTGGCCCCAGGGCCCCGGCACCCCGCCCGCTCCCGCTCCCGCACTCATGCGCCCACCTCGCCGCGCCTCTTTCCTCGAACCCGCCGACCCGTCGGCCGTCTGCACGCACCCTATGGCGCGGCACCGGCCGCCGCCACGGCGACGTGCCTTGATCCGGACCCGCTCAGGCCCGGGTGTGGAAGGGCATCACCCGGGTGAGCAGCCACTCGACCACCGGGTCGTCGGCGAGGTCGAGCAGTACGAGGTGGACGCCGCCGGGCAGCGGCGCGGTTCCCAGCGCTCGCCCGAGTGCCTCGTTCACCGCGGCCGGCTCGGCGGGCGCCGCGGGGTCCAACTGGACGCCCACGAACATCACGGTCGGCTCGCCCTCGATGCTGGCCAGCGCCCTGCGGGCGGTCAACACCCCGGGCAGTGCCGACAGTTCGGCCCGGCAGACGGCCAGGAAGTGCTCCGGGTCCTCGCCCGGCACCGGCTCGCGCAGCGCCACCCGGCCGCCGGTCGGCGCCGCCGGGTCCTCCCAGCGCTCCTCGCGCGGCCCGCGGCGCAGCTCCGCGACCCCCTGCGGCGGCACCGGGATGCCCACCGCGGCCTCCGGGTTCACCGCGATGCCCACGCCCAGCGGCAACCCCCGGGCGAACTCCCAGGCCGGCGCGACCGCGAAGGCCATCCCCGGCGCCTGCTGGAGGAACACCTCCTGCGAGGAGAACACCGGCACGTACGGGTCGCCGGCCAGCTCGATGGTCGGCAGGTCCAGCGACTGCCCCTGCGGGTCGGCCCCGGCCGGCAGCGGCACCCACACCTGGCTGCGGGCCAGCACCTCGATCACCCGCGGGGTCGCGCCCGGATCGCCCAGGGCCGCGGTCAGCACCTGCTCCAGCTCGTTGGCCGGCCAGGAACCGCCCGTCGGCGCCTCCTCCGGTCCGCCCCACCCCTGCTGCTGCTCCACCGGGTACCCCATGCGCCGCCGATTCCGCCCTCTGCCGGTCGGCCGCCCTCTGCTGCGCCGACGCGCAGCAGTCTAGAGCCCGGGGGCCACGGGGTTAGGGCTCGTGTTCGGTACCGCGCCGTGTGACCGGGTCCCCTCTCCCCTCGTCGCCCGGGACGTGCCATGATGTCCGCGTCCGACGGCATGCGCCGCGGGCCCCCACAACTCCATACCGGCCGCTCGAACCCGCGCGGGAGAGCCCGGAGTGCCGTCCCACGGCACGAGCCGGCGCCGAAGGAGCAAGTCCTCCCCGGAATCTCTCAGGCACCCCTACCGCACGGGTTAGGCACATCTGGAAAGCGGCGCCCGGCCCTGTCGGACGCCCACCCACGGTGCAAGCCGCCAAGCTGTCCCCCAAGCTGGAAACCAGCTGCGGGCAGCCGGGCGGTGAAGCTCTCAGGTTCGACGACAGATGGGGAGACCCACGCCGCCGCATGCCCGCGCGCAGGGTCGGCCCCCCAGCGGGTCCGGTCCGGCGCGTGCACCCCTGAGTGCCCCGACCGAGGAGTTCCTGGCCATGTCGTCCCTCCGCCTGACCGCGCTCGACGCGCTGCACCGCAGCCTCGGCGCCACCATGACCGACTTCGCCGGCTGGGACATGCCGCTGCGCTACGGCAGCGAGCGCGAGGAGCACCTCGCCGTCCGCACCAAGGCCGGCCTGTTCGACCTCTCGCACATGGGCGAGATCACCGTCACCGGCCCGCAGGCGGGCGAGATGCTGGACCACGCGCTGGTCGGCTTCGTCTCCGCGCTCGGCGAGCTGCGCGCCCGCTACACCATGATCTGCGCCGAGGACGGCGGCATCCTGGACGACCTGATCGTCTACCGCCTGCGCGAGGACGCCTTCCTGGTCGTCGCCAACGCCTCCAACGCCCAGCTGGTCCTCGACGAGCTGATCGCCCGCGCCAAGGGCTTCGACGCCGTCGTCACCGACGACCGCGACACCTACGCGCTGATCGCCGTCCAGGGCCCGGAGGCCACCGGCATCCTCGCCGCGACCACCGACGCCGACCTGCCCGGTCTGAAGTACTACGCGATCCTCCCGGCCGTGGTGTCCGGCCGCGAGGTGCTGCTCGCCCGCACCGGCTACACCGGTGAGGACGGCTTCGAGATCTTCTGCCACCCGGCCGACGCCGAGCCGGTCTGGCAGGCGCTGACCGCCGCCGGCGAGGGCCACGGCCTGGTCCCGTGCGGCCTGTCCTGCCGCGACACGCTGCGCCTGGAGGCCGGCATGCCGCTGTACGGCCACGAGCTGTCCACCGACCTCACCCCGTTCGACGCCGGCCTGGGCCGGGTCGTCCGCTTCGACAAGACCACCAACGAGGGCGCCTTCGTCGGCCGCAAGGCGCTGGAGCAGGCCGCCGCCGCGGCCGAGAGCAACCCCCCGAAGGTCCTGGTCGGCCTGGTCTCCGAGGGCAAGCGGGTGCCGCGCGCCGAGTACACCGTGGTCTCCACCGAGGGCGAGGCGATCGGCCGGATCACCTCGGGCTCGCCGTCCCCGACCCTGGGCAAGCCGATCGCGATGGCCTACGTCGACGCCGCCCACGCCGCCCCCGGCACCACCGTCGCGGTGGACGTGCGCGGCAAGCACGAGCCCGTCCAGGTCGTGGCGCTGCCGTTCTACAAGCGCGCCCGCTGAGCGCGCCCGCCGAGCCACGCCCGCCGAACCTTCGCAAGGCCCCGGTTTTCCCGTACACGCACGTCGCAGCCGTCCGAGCGGCGGCCCGCTTCGCCGTGCCCGCTTCCCATCCTGGAGAATGACGCCATGAGCAACCCCCAGCACCTGCAGTACACCAAGGAGCACGAGTGGCTGACGGCCGCCGAGGACGGTGTCTCCACGATCGGCATCACCAAGCACGCCGCCGACGCGCTCGGTGACATCGTCTACGTGCAGCTGCCCGAGGTCGGCGACACCGTGACCGCCGGCGAGACCTGTGGCGAGCTGGAGTCGACCAAGTCGGTCAGCGACCTGTTCTCCCCGGTGACCGGCGAGGTCACCGAGGTCAACCAGGACGTCCTGGACGACAACAGCCTGGTCAACAGCGCCCCGTTCGAGGGCGGCTGGCTGTTCAAGGTGCGCGTCGAGGCCACCGACGAGCTGCTCAGCGCGGACGCCTACACCGCCCTCATCGGCGGCTGAGACACCTGACCGGGGCGGTCACCGCGCGGCGGCCGCCCCGCCCCAGCCGCGGCCCCCTTTCCTCCTCCACCGGGAAGACCACCACCATGACGGTTCTCAACCAGTCCCTGCACGCCCTCGACCCGGAGATCGCCGCCGCGGTCGACGCCGAGCTGCACCGCCAGCAGACCACCCTGGAGATGATCGCCTCCGAGAACTTCGCCCCGGTGGCGGTCATGGAGGCCCAGGGCTCGGTGCTCACCAACAAGTACGCGGAGGGCTACCCCGGCCGCCGCTACTACGGCGGCTGCGAGCACGTCGACGTGGTCGAGCAGATCGCCATCGACCGCATCAAGGCCCTGTTCGGCGCCGAGCACGCCAACGTCCAGCCGCACTCCGGCGCGCAGGCCAACGCCGCCGCGATGTTCGCGCTGATCCAGCCGGGCGACACCATCCTGGGCCTGAGCCTGGCCCACGGTGGTCACCTGACCCACGGCATGAAGATCAACTTCTCCGGCAAGCTCTACAACGTGGCCGCGTACCACGTGGACGAGAAGACCGGCCAGGTCGACATGGCCGAGGTCGAGCGCCTCGCCAAGGAGCACCAGCCGAAGCTGATCATCGCCGGCTGGTCCGCCTACCCGCGTCAGCTGGACTTCGCCGCGTTCCGCCGGATCGCCGACGAGGTCGGCGCGCTGCTCATGGTCGACATGGCGCACTTCGCCGGCCTGGTGGCCGCCGGGCTGCACCCGAACCCGGTGCCGTACGCGGACGTGGTCACCACCACCACCCACAAGACCCTGGGCGGCCCGCGCGGCGGCGTCATCCTGTCCAAGGCCGAGTACGCCAAGAAGATCAACTCCGCGGTCTTCCCCGGCCAGCAGGGCGGCCCGCTGGAGCACGTGATCGCCGGCAAGGCGGTCGCCTTCAAGGTCGCGGCCTCGGAGGAGTTCAAGGAGCGCCAGGAGCGCACCCTGGAGGGTGCCCGCATCCTCGCCGAGCGCCTGCTCCAGGCCGACGTGGCCGAGGCCGGCGCCACCGTGCTCTCCGGCGGCACCGACGTCCACCTGGTCCTGGTCGACCTGCGCAACAGCCAGCTCGACGGCCAGCAGGCCGAGGACCGGCTGCACGAGGTCGGCATCACCGTCAACCGCAACGCCGTCCCGAACGACCCGCGCCCGCCGATGGTCACCTCGGGCCTGCGCATCGGCACCCCGGCCCTGGCCACCCGCGGCTTCCTGGCCGAGGACTTCCGCGAGGTCGCCGACGTCATCGCCGAGGCGCTCAAGCCCGCCTTCGACGAGACCGTCGCCGCCGCGCTGAAGGCCCGGGTCACCGCCCTGGCCGAGAAGTACCCGCTGTACCCGAACCTCTGATCACTCCGGTGATCGCTCGGGCGGGGTGACCGGCCTCACCCCTCCGGCGTACCTGGCGCTCCGGGGCACCGCGCACACTGGAC
>NZ_JBHUAF010000366.1:0-8795 GCF_042789895.1 Kitasatospora sp. NPDC056783 | reverse complement strand
GTCATCCGCAGGCCGCCCGGACGCCGCCCGGGGTTATCGATTTTGGAGCCAGGGCCGACGTCGGGTAATGTTCTTTCTGCGCCGCCCGGGAGGGAACGGACGAGGGAACGAAAGCCCCTCGGAAGGGACCGAACGAGAGGCGCAACGCCTGAGAAGGCCCCCCCGGGGGTTCAACTCTGGTGGGGTATGGTGTAATTGGCAGCACGAGTGATTCTGGTTCATTTAGTCTAGGTTCGAGTCCTGGTACCCCAGCGCAGTACGCGAGTACGGCAAACAAAAGAAGATCAAGCCCCCGTTGTGTAGCGGCCTAGCACGCTGCCCTCTCACGGCAGTAGCGCCGGTTCGAATCCGGTCGGGGGTACTTCAGAGCAGGAAGCCGGTGGGCTCGCCCATCGGCCCTTGCTTTGTGTTGGGGTATGGTGTAATTGGCAGCACGAGTGATTCTGGTTCATTTAGTCTAGGTTCGAGTCCTGGTACCCCAGCCAGAAATTGGAAAGACCCCGGCCCCCGGGGTCTTTTTGCTTTCCCGGGAAATCCTCGGAAGGGCCCCGCTCGGTACCGGGCGGGGCCCTTCTGCGTCTCCGGGGCACTGTCCGGACACCGTCCGCGGGCCGTCTGCGGGCCGTCCATCCGCTGTCCATGCGCTAAGACTGCGGTCTCAGTCCGTGAGACACCAGTTCAATCTCCAGCGAAAACCGCCACCCTGGACGGAGCGGCCCGGGTGCACACGGCGGCGCACACGTTTTGACCTCGACGACATGAGAAGGCCGGCAACGCGGCCGGCTGGAGGGAATCCGATGGGACGGACACTCGCAGAGAAGGTCTGGGACGACCACGTCGTGCGGCGCGCGGAGGGCGAGCCCGACCTCCTCTTCATCGACCTGCACCTGCTCCACGAGGTCACCAGCCCGCAGGCCTTCGACGGGCTGCGCCTGGCCGGCCGCCCGGTCCGCCGCACCGATCTGACGATCGCCACCGAGGACCACAACACCCCGACCCTGGACATCGACAAGCCGATCGCCGACCCGGTCTCCAAGGTGCAGCTGGAGACGCTGCGCAGGAACGCGGCCGAGTTCGGCGTCCGGATCCACTCGCTCGGTGACGTCGAGCAGGGCGTGGTGCACGTCGTCGGCCCGCAGCTCGGACTGACCCAGCCCGGCATGACCGTGGTCTGCGGCGACTCCCACACCTCCACCCACGGCGCCTTCGGCGCGCTGGCGTTCGGCATCGGCACCAGCCAGGTCGAGCACGTGCTGGCCACCCAGACCCTGCCGCTGGCGCCGTTCAGGACCATGGCGGTCACCGTCGAGGGCGAACTGCCCGAGGGCGTCACCGCCAAGGACCTGATCCTGGCCGTCATCGCGAAGATCGGCACCGGCGGCGGCCAGGGATACGTCCTGGAGTACCGCGGTTCGGCGATCCGGAGCCTGTCGATGGAGGCCCGGATGACCGTCTGCAACATGTCGATCGAGGCGGGCGCCCGCGCCGGAATGATCGCCCCGGACGAGACCACCTTCGCCTATCTGAAGGACCGCCCGCACGCCCCGCGGGGCGAGGACTGGGACGCCGCCGTCGCCTACTGGAACACCCTGGGCACCGACGAGGACGCGGTCTTCGACCACGAGGTCCTCATCGACGCGAGCGAGCTGACCCCGTTCGTCACCTGGGGCACCAACCCGGGCCAGGGCGCGCCGCTGGGCTCGAACGTGCCGGACCCGGCCTCCTTCGCCGACCCGCAGGAGCGCCTGGCCGCCGAGAACGCCCTGACGTACATGGGCCTGGAGGCCGGCACCCCGCTGCGCGAGGTGAAGGTCGACGCCGTCTTCGTCGGCTCCTGCACCAACGGCCGGATCGAGGACCTGCGGGCCGCCGCGGCCGTGGTGGAGGGCCGCCGGATCGCCGACGGCGTGCGGATGCTGGTGGTCCCCGGGTCCGTCCGGGTCGCGCTCCAGGCCGTCGAGGAGGGCCTGGACAAGGTGTTCACCGCGGCCGGTGCCGAGTGGCGCCACGCCGGCTGCTCGATGTGCCTGGGCATGAACCCCGACCAGCTCGCCCCGGGGGAGCGCTGCGCCTCCACCTCGAACCGCAACTTCGAGGGCCGGCAGGGCAAGGGGGGCCGCACCCACCTGGTCTCCCCGCAGGTCGCCGCGGCGACCGCCGTGCTGGGCCGCCTCGCGGCCCCCTCCGACCTGACCGCCGACGTTGCCGTGGAGGCCTGAGCCATGGAGAAGTTCACCACCCACACCGGCCGGGCCGTCCCGCTGCGCCGCAGCAACGTGGACACCGACCAGATCATCCCGGCCCACTGGCTGAAGAAGGTCACCCGATCCGGTTTCGAGGGCGGTCTGTTCGAGGCCTGGCGAAAGGACGAGTCCTTCGTCCTCAACCGGCCCGAGCGGAAGGGCGCCACGGTCCTGGTGGCCGGCCCCGAGTTCGGCACCGGCTCCTCCCGCGAGCACGCCGTCTGGGCGCTGCAGAACTACGGCTTCCACGCGGTCATCTCGTCCCGCTTCGCCGACATCTTCCGTGGCAATTCGCTGAAGAACGGCCTGTTGACGGTCGTCCTGCCGCAGGAGACCGTGGAACGGCTCTGGGCGATCACCGAGAGTGACCCCTCGGCCGAGATCACGGTCGATCTGGAGGCGCGCGAAGTGCGGGCCGAAGGCGTCACGGCGGCCTTCGAACTGGACGACAACGTCCGGTGGCGGCTGCTCAACGGCCTGGACGACATC
Organism: Kitasatospora sp. NPDC056783; assembly: GCF_042789895.1. NCBI lineage: Bacteria > Bacillati > Actinomycetota > Actinomycetes > Kitasatosporales > Streptomycetaceae > Kitasatospora > Kitasatospora sp. NPDC056783. The sequence continues at coordinate 6,063 of NZ_JBHUAF010000366.1, read as the reverse complement.
AGTATCACGCTGCAGAACGAGGCCGACATCGCGGCCTTCGAGGAGACCCGCCCGGCCTTCAAGCCCCGTACTCTGCCCGTGGTCTGAGTTCCCCTCAGAACAAGCATTCTGACGATCCGCCGGATGGCCCGCGTCCCCCTCGGGGGGGCCGGGCCATCCGGCGTTCCGGAGCGCGAGTTAGCGCCGCGGCCCGCCCCGGATTGCCCATTTGGCTTTGCGGAAGAGGGCCCCGCGCAAGTACAACTGCGGGTAGATGGCACAATCAGTACATGCACCGGCACCATGAACCTCCGTACGCGGGCGGCGAACCCGCGGCTGAGGACTCCATGGGCCGGCCATCCGAACGCCGAATTGACGATCGGCCGGACGTCACCTCCGCACCTGCTGAGGCGCCGGACGACCAGGAAGTCGCAGCGCTCTACGCGCTTGTGGCCGAGCGGTTGAAGCAAGCTCACGCCCGCGTGCATGCGCTGAACGTGTCTGCCGATGCAAAGACCGCTCTCACCCGTCAACTCCTCATCGTCACCGAGACCGCCAAGCGCGATCTTCCGGAGGCGGCAAGGCGGTTGAGTCGCTTTGTACATGACCTCGACGAGGGGCCCCCGCCGCTCGACTGAGGTCGCCGACGCGCAAATCCATTGCGACACTAGGGTGATTCGCGCGTTTGGTAATTGAAAGTCCGCAGATACATACCTAACGTGCGAAAAGAACGGATGGAATCATCCGGCGCTCGTTTCCGAAGGGGAAGACGTGAACAAGGCTCAGCTTGTCGAAGCGGTGGCCGAGCAGCTGGGCGGTCGCAAGGCTGCCGCAGAGGCCGTCGACGCAGTGCTCGACACCATGGTCCGTGCCGTTGTGGCCGGCGACCGGGTTTCGGTCACCGGGTTCGGCACCTTCGAGAAGGTGGAGCGCTCCGCGCGCTTCGCCCGCAACCCGCAGACCGGCGAGCGGGTCAAGGTCAAGAAGACCTCGGTCCCCCGCTTCCGTCCGGGCCAGGGCTTCAAGGACCTGGTCAGCGGCAGCAAGAAGCTGCCGAAGGAAGGCCCCTCGGTGAAGAAGGCCCCCAAGGGCTCCCTCACCCCGGGCAAGAGCGGCGTCGCCGCCACCCCGGCCGCCAAGCGTGCCGCCACCAAGCGCGCCGCCGCCGCTGCCGCCGCCCCGGCCACCAAGAAGACCGCCGCCAAGAAGACGGCGACCACGGCCGCCGCCAAGAAGGCCGCGACCACGGTCGCCGCCAAGAAGACCACGGCGACCGCCAAGAAGACCGCCGCGAAGACCACGGCCGCGAAGACCACCGCCGCCAAGAAGACCACGGCGACCGCGACCAAGGCCGCCGCGACGAAGGCCGCCGCGACCAAGAAGACGGCCGCGGCGAAGAAGGCGACCACCACGGCTGCCGCCAAGAAGACCACGGCGACCGCCAAGAAGGCGACCGCCACGGCCAAGAAGACGGCGCCGGCGAAGAAGACCGCCACCCGCAAGACCACCGCGCGCAAGACTTCCGCCAAGTAAGTCCCGCGCGACCGTCCTCGGACGGCCTTCGGCGAAGAGCCGCGGCACCCCTTCCGTAATTCACGGAAACCGGGAGCCGCGGCTCTTTCGATTTCCGGGCGCTTAGTCAGGAATCCGCGACGTGCGGGTGCGCGGACGGGGTTCGGGGTGTGGCGGGGCGCGCGGGCCGTGCCGGGAGGGGGTCGTCGGTCCACGACCGGGCGGGCGGCCCGGGGCCGGGCGGGGCGCGGGGTGGTGGACCGGGGCGGGGCCGTCAGCCCTCGGCGGGGTCGGGGAAGGTCTGGAGCGTCACGAAGACCACCCGGCGGGCCTCGCCGGCGCCCTCGGTGCGGATCCGCACCCGCTGGCCGGGACGCAGCAGCCGCAGGCCGCCCGCGTCGAAGGCGGCCGCGTCGAACGGCACCGGGGTCCCGTCGTCGAGCAGCACGGAGCCGGCCCGGGTGGCGGGGTCGAAGGTGAACGCGGTGGCCTGCATGCGAGCAGCATAGCGAGCGGGGCCGCCCGCCCCCGGGGCCAGGACCGGAAGGCGCCCAGGGAGGGGCTCGGGGTGGACCGGGGACGGGCTCAGCGCGGGCTCAGGGAAGCGAACAGCGCACGGGTGTGCGGGCCGAGGCCGAGCGCCGCGGCCTCGGCGAGGTCCGCGCCGGTGTCCACGTCCCGACGCACCGACTCGACGCCCGGCAGGCGCAGTTCGAGCGCCCCGCCCGCCCCGTGCCGGGCCCGCGAGCCGTTCCCGAAGGCGGGGGAGAGCGGCCGGCCCGGGGTGCAGGCGAGCAGCGTGGTGCCGAGGCCGGGGGAGTCCGGGAGGAAGGCCCGGCCGTCCGGGGGGACCGCGCCCAGCACCAGGGCCAGTTCGGCCGGGCGCAGCGCCGGGAGGTCGGCCGAGAGCGCCGCCAGCGGGGCCCGCGGGGCCAGTGCCAGGGCGGCCGAGGCGCCGTGCGTCAGCGCCCGGTTGAGGCCGCCGCCGGGCTCGTCGGCGACCACCAGCGCGCCGAGCGCGGCCAGCCGGCGGCCGGCCCCGGCGTCGCGGGTGACCACCAGGACCCGGTCGACGCCCGGGGTGGCCAGGGCGGCGCTCACGGTGTCCAGCGCGAAGGACAGGGCCAGGTCGGCCCGGTGGTCCCCGGCGTACGGGGCCAGTCTGCTCTTGGCCAGGGCGAGCGGCTTGAGCGGAATCACCAGCGACCAGCCGGCGGCGGGTGCGGCGGGCGGGACGGGCCCGCTGGGGCGTACGGTGTCCTGGGTCACCGGCGTCATTGTGGCGCCGGTCCCGGAGCCCTCGCCAGGCCGTACGAGCTGTGCGGACGTGCGTTTGATCACGCCCGCCGGGCGGGCTGGCGCGGCCGCTCGACAGCCGGTGAGCGGGCGGGCGACACTGTTCCGCGCCCGTGGCCCGGGCACCGGCGGAAACGGTGCGCGGCACCGGGACGCCAGGACCGCGGCGCTGCGTGCCGCATCGAATGAGAAGGAGCTGGGGTGGCCCGCCGCTCGTACGCCAAGTTCGGCAACGCCGACTACGGCATCTGGTACCGCTTCGCGGCCGTGCTGGTGAAGCCGGTGACGACCGCTCTGGTGAAGCCCGACTGGCGGGGCTGGGAGCACCTTCCGAAGAACCAGGGCTTCATCGCCGCGGTGAACCACAACTCGATCATCGATCCGGTGATCTACGGGCACTGGCAGTACAACAGTGGACGCCCGCCGCGCATTCTCGCCAAGTCCTCGCTGTTCTCGGTCCCCTTCATCGGTTTCATGCTGCGCAAGACCGGCCAGATCCCGGTGTTCCGCGAGTCCACCGACGCCGCGCGGGCGTTCAAGGCCGCGATCGACGCGGTCAACGACGGCCAGTGCGTGCAGTTCTACCCGGAGGGCACGCTCACCCGGGACCCGGACCTGTGGCCGATGACCGGCAAGAGCGGGGTCGCCCGGGTCGCGCTGATGACCGGCGCGCCGGTCATCCCGGTCGCGCACTGGGGCGCCCACGAGATCATCCCGCCGTACGGCCGGCCCGGTTACGGGAAGGGCAGGTTCAACCTGTTCCCGCGCCACAAGGTCACCGTCGCGGCCGGTCCGCCGGTGGACCTGAGCAAGTACCGGGGCCAGGAGCTCACCGCCCAGGTGCTGGCCGACGCGACCGACGACATCATGAACGCGATCACCGCGGTCCTGGCCGAGGTGCGGGGCGAGCAGCCGCCGGCCGAGCGCTACGACATGCGCAAGGCCGCCCGGGAGCGCGCCGCGGCCGCGCTGGCCGAGCGCCGACGGGCCAAGGGCGAACCGAGCAAGGGCACCGAGGAGGCCGGACAGTGACGCGCTGCGCCGTGATGGGGACCGGCTCCTGGGGCACCGCGTTCGCGCTGGTGCTCGCCGACGCCGGCTGCGAGGTCGTGCTGTGGGCCCGCCGCCAGGAACTGGTGGACGCCGTCAACTCCACGCACGAGAACCCGGACTACCTGCCGGGCGTCCGGCTGCCCGACAGCGTGCGGGCCACCACCGACGCCGCCGAGGCGCTGGCCGGCGCGGACTTCGCGGTCCTGGTGGTGCCCTCGCAGACGCTGCGCGACAACCTGGCGGCCTGGACGCCGCTGATCGAGCCGCAGACCGTGCTGGTGAGCCTGATGAAGGGCATCGAACTCGGCACCGCCAAGCGGATGAGCGAGGTGATCGACGAGGTCACCAAGGTCGGCCCGGAGCGCGTCGCGGTGGTCAGCGGGCCCAACCTGGCCAAGGAGATCGCCAACCGGCAGCCCGCGGCCAGCGTGGTGGCGTGCGCCGACGAGGCGGTCGCCAAGCGCCTCCAGGCGGCCTGCCACACGCCGTACTTCCGGCCGTACACCAACACCGACGTGGTGGGCTGCGAACTCGGCGGCGCGGTCAAGAACGTGATCGGCCTGGCGGTCGGCATGGCGGCCGGCATGGGGCTCGGCGACAACACCAAGGCGACGCTGATCACCCGCGGGCTGGCCGAGACCACCCGGCTCGGCGAGGTGCTGGGCGCGGACCCGCACACCTTCGCCGGACTGGCCGGGATGGGCGACCTGGTGGCCACCTGCTCCTCGCCGCTGTCGCGCAACAACACCTTCGGCATGAACCTGGGCCGGGGCATGTCGCTCGCGGAGACCATCGCGGCGACCCGGCAGACCGCGGAGGGCGTCAAGTCCTGTGAGTCGGTGCTGGACCTGGCCCGGCGCAACGGGGTCGACATGCCGATCGTCGAGGCCGTGGTGGACGTGGTGCACAACGGGCGGCCGACCCAGGAGGCGATGCAGGCGCTGATGTCGCGTTCGGCGAAGCCGGAGCGGCGCTGACGGTGCCGGTCCGCGCGGCGGCGCCGGGCCCCCGGACGCCGCTGTCCCGCCGTGCCGCTTTCCGTCCGGCAGGGCCTCGCACGGTAGTCTCAAACCCGATATGAGCATCGAACAGTCCTCCCCGAACCGGCCCGACCGGAAGCCGCGCGTCGCGCTGGTCTTCGGCGGGCGCAGCTCCGAGCACGCGATCTCGGTCACGACCGCGGGCAGCGTGCTCAGGTCGATCGACCGCGACAAGTACGACGTGCTGCCGATCGGCATCACGCACGAGGGCCGCTGGGCGCTGACCAGTGACGAGCCGGCCCGGATGGCCATCACCGACGGCAAGCTGCCGGACGTGGCGCACGTCGCCGAGGGCGTCGACGGCCAGGTCGCGCTGCCGGCCTCCCCGGGCAGCCGCGAGGTGGTGCTGAGCGAGCCGGGCAGCGCCCCCAAGGCCCTCGGCGAGGTCGACGTGGTGTTCCCGCTGCTGCACGGCCCGTGGGGCGAGGACGGCACGCTCCAGGGTCTGCTGGAGCTCTCCGGCGTCCCGTACGTCGGCAACGGCGTGCTGGCCAGCGCGGCCGGCATGGACAAGGAGTTCGCCAAGCGGATCCTGGCCTCGCACGGTCTGGAGGTCGGCCGCTACACCATCGTGCGGCCGCGCGAGTGGGAGTCCGAGGCGGGCCGCGCGGCGGTGCGCGAGCGGGCCGCCGAGCTGGGCCTGCCGCTGTTCGTGAAGCCCTGCCGGGCCGGCTCCAGCATCGGCATCACCAAGGTCAAGGACCTGGCCGACCTCGACGCCGCGATCGAGGAGGCCCGCCGGCACGACCCCAAGCTGATCATCGAGGCGGGCGTGACGGGCCGCGAGATCGAGTGCGGCGTGCTGGAGTTCGAGGACGGCCCGCGGGCCAGCGTGGCCGGCGAGGTGCTGGTCGGCGAGGGCTACGACTTCTACGACTTCGAAGCCAAGTACATCGACTCCTCGGACGTGCAGATCCCGGCGAAGCTCGACGACGGGGAGCTCGCCGAGATCCGGCGCCAGGCGGTCGAGGCCTTCGAGGCGCTCGGCTGCGAGGGGCTGGCCCGGGTGGACTTCTTCCTGCTGGAGGACGGCACCTGGATGATCAACGAGATCAACACGATGCCCGGCTTCACCCCGATCTCGGCCTTCCCCAAGATGTGGGAGGCCAGTGGGGTCTCGTACCCGGAGCTGATCGACCGGCTGCTGCGGGCGGCGCTGCGGCGTTCCACCGGACTGCGGTAG
>NZ_JBHUAF010000365.1:0-8802 GCF_042789895.1 Kitasatospora sp. NPDC056783 | reverse complement strand
GGTGCCCGCCGCCCGGGCGCGCGACTCGGCGATCTCGGCGTACGCCGCGTCGCGGCCCGCCCAGTGCGAACCCTCGACGGACTTGCCGCGCTCCAGGTCCTTGTACACCTGGAAGAAGTGGGTGATCTCCAGCAGGTCGAACCGCGGCAGGTCGCCGACGTCCCGCAGGTCCTCGTAGCGCGGGTCGCGCGCCGGGACGCAGAGCACCTTCTGGTCCGGGCCGCGCTCGTCGCGCATCACCCACATGCCCACCGCCCGGCAGGTGCGCACGCAGCCGGGGACGGCCGGCTCGCGGCCGAGCACCAGGGCGTCCAGCGGCTCGCCGTCGCCGCCCAGGGTCCCCTCGACGTAGCCGTAGTCGGCGGGGTAGCGGGTGGCCGTGAAGAGCGTGCGGTCCAGGCGGATCCGGCCCGCCACGAAGTCCATCACGTACTTGTTGCGCGACCCCTGCGGGATCTCGATCATGACCTCGAACTCCACCGCGGCCTCCTCCTCGGCTCCTGGGGGGATTGTCCGCCGTCGGCCCGGCCACCGAAAGCACCCCCGCCGTCCACCCGGGTCCACTAGGCTCCGGGCCATGGGGAGTTGGCGGGTCACTGTCAGGGATCGGCACCACCGCGGCGGTGGACGGCCGCAGGGCCGCCCGGAGGGGCCGTTGGCCCGCCGGGACGGGCTGGAACTGCACGCGCGCGGCGGCGGGCTAGACTGCGTCGACGCCACCGGCCGGTCCCGCTGGCGGCGGTCCTGTCCGGGGCGGCCCGACGCGGCCCACCTCTCCGCCGACCGCGCGCTGGTCACCACCGACCCCGTCGGCCACGGCGCCGGGGACCACGGCGGCCCGGCCCTGCTGCTGGACCTCGCCGACGGCAGCACCATCGCCGAACTGCGCGGCCGGCACGGCGCGGTGCTCGACGACGGCCGCTTCGTCCTCGGTCTGGCGGACGGCGACACCCCCCGCACCTCGGTCCACGACCAGGACGGCGCGCTGCTGGACTCCTGGCACAGCTTCGGCCACTACGTGGTCGGCGACGGCCTGCGGGTGGTCGAGACGGACCACCGCCGCCCCACCGGGAGCCGGGTGGTCCGCCTGCTGCCCGGCGGCCGGATCGAGCCCGGCCCGCCGCTCGGCGGCCCGAGGACCCCGCCACCGCTGGTCCTGCCGGACGACACCCTACTGCTCCTGGACGCCGGGGTGCTGCGCGCGGTCGGCCGGGACCTGGAGGACACCGTGCTGGCCGAACTGCTCCCGCTGGCCCCCGACCAGCAGCCGCGCTTCACCGGCTCGCTCCGGCGCACCGCCGACCGCCTCACCGCCACCCTGGTCGAACGCCATCCGACCCGCATGGGCTCCTACAGCACCCACACCTGGACCCTCGACCTGCACGCGACGTAGGGCGTGTCCGCCGATTCCCGCCGATCCGGGACGATCGGCGGGACGCCCCCAGGTCTCGATTGTGCGGCGGAACCGGCGGCCCGACATCTCTTCGTCCACGTTCCCCTACGGTGTCGCCTGCAACAACCGTCACCATGCAAGAGGGGGCACGCCCATGTCCCGGAGCCGGAAGCTCCACCGCCTCAGCAACCCCGACGTCGACGAACGCCGCGCGCAACGCGCGCTGTTCCGCCACCTCCGGGACGACACCAACGCCAACCGCGGCCGGATGGCCAGACGTGTCCGCGAGCTCCAGCTGCTGCTGGCGATGGACCCGGTGGAGTTCGAGGGTCTCATCGCCCGGCTGATGGAGGCGATGGGCATGAAGGTCGAGCTCACCGCCCGGTCGCGGGACGGCGGGGTGGACGTCCGCGGCACCGACCCCGACCCGTTCCGCGGCGGCAACGTGATCGTCCAGGTGAAGCGGTACCGGGACACGGTGGCCCCCTCGGCGGTGCGGGACCTGTACGGAACGCTGCGCCACGACCAGGCCGCGACCAAGGCCGTCCTGGTCACCACCAGCAGGTTCGGCCCCAGCTCGCACCAGTTCGTCGCGGGCAAGCCGATCAGCCTGATCAACGGCGCCGAGCTGGTCGGGCTGCTCAATCACCACGGCTTCCACGAGGTCCTCGCACCCGCCCAGGACGAGTCCTCCGCCCAGGCCGGCGCCCTCGACGGGCTGCCCGCGATCGAGGTGGCCGCCGAGCCCTCCCGGCTGCTGCTGCACTGGACCGGCGAGGAGGAGTACGACATCGCCGCCCTGGTCTGCCGGGGCAACCAGGCGCTCTCCGACGACCACCTGGTGTTCTACAACAACGCCTCGACGCCCGACGGTTCGGTGCGGCTGGTGACCGGCTACGGCGACGCGAACGCCTGCCTGATGGTGGACTTCGACGCGCTGCCCTCCGAGGTCGACCGGCTGGTCGTCATCGCCGCCGCCGACACCGAGAACCACCCGAAGGCCACCATGGGCGGCTTCGCCGACCCCGCGCTGATCCTGGAAGCCGGCGCCGGGCAGGACGCGGCGGCGGTGCACCTCGCGGACGGCGCGGAGACCAACACCGCGATGCGGCTCGGCCGGTTCGACCGCGAGCCGTCCGGGGACTGGGAGTTCACCCCGGCCCTGGCCGGCTACCCGGGCGGGCTGCGCCAGGCCGTGACGGCGTACGGGCTGGAGGTCGTGGACGCCTGACGCGGCGGGGCGTCCGGCACCGGCCGGGCGCTCCGCTCCTGGCGGCGGCCGCCGCCGTTCACCGGACGGTCGCCTCCCACGGCCCTTCCTCCGGACGCGCCTCGTCGTCCGTCCCGGGCCAGGGCGGCATGGTGACGGCGGTGATCCGCAGCGGACCGGCGGAGTCCGCGTCCGCCCGGAACTGGAACGCGGTGCCCAGCGGGATCGACACCGCCGTGCCGGGCACGAGCCGGACGCTCTCCTCCCGCCCGCCCTGGCGGCGCCAGAGCGCGCCGCTGCCCGCGGTGACCTGCCACAGCTCCCGCACGGTGGCGTGCGACACCGCGTGGGTGACCTGCCCGGGGGCGAGGACGAAGACCGCGAGGCTCCCGAGCCCCTCCAGCACCAGCAGCGGACGCACCTCGGCCCCGTCCGGGGCGGTCACCACGGGGGCGTCCGCCACGTCCGCGGTGTCGAAGGGCTGCTGCCCCGCCTGGTTGCTCATCCGACGACCCGGCCTCTCTCACGCGAACGACTGACGCGGCCCCACTGCCGATGGGACCACCCCCGATGGCCCCACCGCCGATGGGACCACGGGCGCTCGGGCGCGCCAGGGCGCCCTACCCGGAGACGGCCCCGAGCGGGCTCCGGCCGTCCCCCGACTCCCGGCCGTCCGCGCCGGTCGGGCCCGCCCCGAGGTCGTACCCGGCCCCGAAGTCCCGCACGGCCTCGGTGACGATCGCCTCCAGCCGGGCGTGGTGGGCGCCGCGCCAGTAGGCCTGGCCGCAGTCGGCGCACTGGGCGAAGGCGTCGTAGGAGCGCTCGGTGCCGTCCCGCAGCTGCTCGCGCACCGAGGTCTTGGTGGCCTCGCGCAGCGTGCCGTTGCAGGTGGTGCAGCGACTCCACGGGTCCAGCGGCGGAGCGAAGCGGGAGAGCACGTCGCGCAGCTGCTCGGCGGGGCGGTGGCTGTAGACGTAGGCGCCGGCCCACAGTTCGCGCCGGCGCAGCAGGCCGCGGTCCCGGGAGAGCATGATCCGCCGTTCGGCGGCCGAGCGGGCGGCCAGCGCGGCGTCGCCGATGTCGGGGTTCTCGTAGGCGGCGTCCACGCCGAGCAGCCGCAGCCGGCGGGCGAGGGTGCCGAGGTGGACGTCCAGCAGGAAGCGCGGCGGGACGCGCGAGGGCTGCGGCCTGGTCACGGCCCGGACGGCGATCTCCTCGCCGTCGGCCGGCACGTGGGTCTCGGGCACCGCCCGGCCGTCCACCAGCAGGCCGCCGACCTCGGTGCGCGGGACGCCCAGGGACTCGACGACGTGGCCGAGGGTGGAGGTGCCGTCGGTGCGCAGCGCGGTGCGTCCGGCCCGCCGGGGCGCGGAGACGAAGAGGTGCAGCTCGGGGGCGAAGTCGAGCCAGATCTGGGGTCGGTCCACGCGGCCAGCATGCCAGCGGGCGGCGGGCCGGGGCCACCGGGTTTCCGGCCACCGGAACGGGAGCCGCCGGTGCGGGGCCGCCGTCGAGCCGTCCGGGGTCAGACGCCCGCCGCCACCGGCACCGGTACCGGGTGGTCGCGGTTCCGGGCCGCCCAGCGGGCGACCGGCCCCATGGCGTGGCCGGCCGCGAGGAACGCCCCGCCCAGGACCAGCCAGCCCGCCGGTCCGCCGTCCAGCAGCAGCGTGGTGAGCAGCAGCGGTCCGAGGGCGCGGGCGACGGCGACGCCGGTGCCGAAGAAGCCCTGGTACTGGCCGATCCGCCCGGGCGGGGCGAGGTCGAAGGCGATCTGCCAGCTGCCGGCCGACTGCCGCATCTCCCCGGCCACCTGGAGTACGGAGGCGGCGACCAGCAGGGCGCCGACCGCCCAGACCGGCACGTCCAGCGCGGAGAGTGCGAAGACCGCGCAGGAGCCGAGCAGCAGCGCCCCGGCCGAGCGGACCGCCCTCGCGGCCGGTCCCGGTCCGGTGACGCCGCGCGCCGCCCGTACCTGGAAGGCCAGCACCGCGAGGGTGTTGAGCACGAACAGCGCCGAGCCGAGCCAGCCGATCCCGGGGGCGCGCTCGGCGATCCAGAGCGGGATGATCAGGCTCAGCAGCGGCATCCGCAGCAGCAGGACGGCGTTGACGGCGGTGACGGCGGCGTACCGGTGGTCGCGCAGCACGGCCGGCCGCGGGCCGCCGTCCGGCTTCGCCGCGCCGGGCGGGGCCTCGGGCAGCCTTCGCAGGACCAGCCCGGCGAGGAGGAAGCCGAGGGCGGTGACGGCGAAGGCGCCCTGGTAGGCGGCCCGGGTGCCGAGGCCGAGCGCGATGCCGCCGATGGCGGCGCCGACGGCCAGTCCCCCGTTGAGGGTCGACTGGATGTGGGCGAGCAGGGTGGTCCGCTGCCCGGGCGGCACCAGGGCGGCGACCAGTGCCAGCCGGGCGGCGGTGAGGCCGGACTGGGCGGTGGCGTAGAGGCAGACGGCGAGCAGGAACAGCGGGTAGGAGCGGATCACCAGGAAGGCGGCGACCACGGCCGCCGTGGCGAGCGCGAGCGCGACGGAGGTGCGGCGCGGGCCGCGCCGGTCGGCGAGGTGGCCGAGCGGCACGCCGGCGACGGAGCCGAGCGCCCAGGCGAGGGTGAGGCCCAGTCCGAGGGCGGTCGGCGACATCCCGACCACCCTGGTGAAGTAGAGCGCGGAGCAGGTGTAGTAGGCGCCGTCACCCACGGCGGCGACCAACTGGGCTGCCGCGAGGGTCCGTTGGGGTCCGGCGGGTGGAATGCCGCCCCAGCGGGTGGCGTGGTCGGTCGGCATGCCCCTCCTCCGGTCGTGCGCGGGCGTCACCCGGCGGGCAGGCCGGCGGTCACCCGCACGCGTTCAGCCGCGTAAACGTCTTCACGGACCGTCACCCCTGTCCGCGACCGCCGGACGGGCGGCGCACGGCGGCCGCGCCCGTGCCCGCCGGTCGCGGTGCGCCACCAGCCTAGGGGGAAACCGGCCCAGTGGACCGGTCCAGTGATCAAGGAACTTCCTGGGCCACTTCCGGCCCTCGCCGCACCGCCGACCGACCGCTGAACCCTCGTGCGAGGGAGGCCAGTTGGCTCCGCCGATCCCTCCGGGGCGGCCCCGCCCGGGCCTCGCCCGCGTCTCGGAAGCGCCGTCCGTACCCGCTCCGACTCCGCTCACGCCGATCACCACGAAACCTCGATCGGGCAGACCAGGGGCCAACTTTGACCGTGTTGACCCGTCAGTAGCGTCCTTTTATGCTCAACGGCGTTCGCGATCCGGCACCGGGCCGGGGCCGCCCCGCCCGTCCGCCCGCCCGGTCGCCGTCTCCGGCTCGAAGGGTTCCTCTCATCAGCACCTTCACCGCACCCTCGGACTCCGCCGGTCACCTCCCGAACCCCGCCGGCACCACCGAGACTCCGGACGACGCCCCGCCGCGGGACGGCCGCGGCGCCACCCGCCGCCGGCGTTTCCTCACCTACCTGCTGGCCGCGCCCACCCTCACCGTCGGCGCCGGCCTCGGCCTCGACGCCGCCGCGCCCGCCACCGCCCGGGCCGCCGCTCCGAAGCCGGCCGGGCCCGCCGCCCAGGCCGCGCAGGCCGCCCTACCCGCCCGGGAGACCGCTCTGCCCCGGCAACTGATCGGCCTGCCCGGCATCCCGGACATCGTCGACCTCGGCGACGTGATGATCATCGCCGGGCTGCCGACCTCGCACCTGCTGGTGCTGGAGGTCACCACCGCCGGACGCGCCGCGCTGCACCTGCCCCGGCTGGAGGTCGGCCAGGGCCTCACCACCGCCATCGCCATGATCGTCGCCGAGGAGCTCGACGCCCGGCTCTCCGACGTCGACGTCCCGCTCTCCGACGCCCGCCCCGAACTGGTCTTCAACCAGATGACCGGCGGCTCCAACTCGGTCCGGTCGCTCTACGACCCGGTGCGCGCGGCGGCCGCCGCCGCCCGGGCCCGCCTGGTGACCGCCGCCGCCGAACGCTGGAACGTTCCCGCGACCACCCTGCGCACCGCCGACTCCGCCGTCCTCGCCCCCGACGGCCGCCGGCTCGGCTACGGCGACCTCGCCGTCGAGGCCGCCCGCGTCGCCGTCCCCGCCGTCCCGAGCCTGCCCAAGACCCCCGACCAGCTGCGCGTGGTGGGCAGGGCCACCAACCGGATCGACGCCCGGGACATCGTCACCGGCCGCGCCGAGTACGCCGGGGACCTCCGGGTCCCCGGCGCCGTGCCCACCGTGGTCGCCCGCCCGGACACCGTCAACGGCACCCTCAAGTCACTGGACGCCTCCGCCGCCCGCGCCATGCCCGGGGTGCTCGGCGTGGTGCGCATCCCGAGCGGAGTCGCCGTCCTCGCCGAGACCTTCGACCAGGCGCTCAAGGCCCGCGACGCGCTGCGCACCACCTGGAACCCGGGGCCGGTCGCCGACCTGTCCGACGCCGACGTGCGCTCCCGGCTGCGCGCCGCCCGCCTCCCGTCGCCGCCACCGCCGCTGCTCTCGCACCGGGTGGAGGGGGAGTTCGACTTCGCCTTCGTCAACCACGCCCCGATGGAGGTGCTCACCGCCGTCGCCGACGTCCGGCCGAACCGGGCCGAACTCTGGTTCGCCTCACAGAGCCCGATCCTCGCCCAGGGCACCATCGCCGCCGAACTCGGCTTGCCGGAGAACGCCGTCACCGTCCACGTGGTGCGCGGCGGCGGCTCGTTCGGGCGCCGGCTGTTCTTCGACGCCGCCCTGGAGGCCGCCCAGGTCTCCAAGGCCGCCGGCCGCCCGGTCAAACTGATGTGGACCCGCAACGACGACATGCGCCACGGCCGGATGCGACCGGCCAGCAACCACCTGATCCGGGCCACCTACGGCCTCGGCCAGGTGTTCAGCTGGGAGCACCACGTGGCCGGCGTCCGCACCGACCTCGGGCACGCCCTCGGCGACATGCTCACCGCAGCCGGCTACAACCTCCCGCTGGCCGGGCTCACCGCCTCCGAGCTGTTCTTCCTGCTCACCGAGAAGATCCCGTACGACGTCGGCGTGCCCACCCAGCTGCTCGCCGAACTGCCGCTGGAACTGCACACCGGCAGCTGGCGCTCGGTCTACTCGGGCACCGTCCGGGTCTCCGACGAGATCATGATGGACGAGCTCGCCCGCAAGATGGGCCAGGACGAACTCTCCTTCCGCCGCGACCGGTTGCGCAGCCCGGCCGGACGGGCGGTGCTGGACACCCTCGCCAGGAAGGGCGGCTGGGGCCGGCCGATGCCCCCCGGCCAGGCCCAGGGCATCGGCTACCACGACGAGCACAGCGCCTGCGTCGGCTACCTGGTGGAGCTGGACGCCACCGACCGGGCCGACCCCCGGGTCACCAAGGCGGTCGTCGTCGCCGACGTCGGCCGGGCGATCAACCCCAGGGGTCTGGAAGCCCAGTTGACCGGCGCGCTGGTCGACGGCATCTCGGTGATCCTCCAGGCCGGCAACCACCTGGACAAGGGCGCCTTCCGGGAGGGGAGTTTCGGCGACTTCCACTACGCCCGGCAGCGGCACACCCCGCCGGTGGTGGAGGTCCACCTGATGCCGCCGAGCGGCCCGCCCGGCGGCGCGGGCGAACTGGGCGTCCCGGCCGCCTCCGCCGCCGTCGCCAACGCCTACGCCCGCGCGACCGGCACCAGCCCGCGCTCCTTCCCGATCAACTTCTGACCCGCCGCCCTCCGGCCCACCGGCCCCCACTGACCACCAGCTGAGGAATCCCGACCCTGATGCCCACCCACACCTTCGTCCTCAACGGGAAGCCCGTCACCGTCGAGGCCCCGGACGACATGCCGCTGCTCTGGGTGCTGCGCGACAAGCTCGGCGTCACCGGCCCCAAGTACGGCTGCGGGGTGGGCGTCTGCCGTGCCTGCACCAGCCACCTGGACGGCCAGGAGTTCCAGCCCTGTACCCGCTCCGTCAAGGACTGCGCCGGCCGCACCGTCACCACCATCGAGGGCCTGGCCGACGGCGACGTGCTGCACCCCGTCCAGGAGGCCTGGCTCGCCTGCGACGTCGCCCAGTGCGGCTTCTGCCAGCCGGGCCAGATCATGACCGCCGTCGCCCTGCTGCGCCGCACCCCGAACCCGACGGACGCGGACATCGACCAGATCCAGAACATCTGCCGCTGCGGCACCTACCCGCGCATCCGCGAGGCGATCAAGCAGGCGGCCGCCCGGCAGGACGCCAAGTCCTGAGC
>NZ_JBHUAF010000364.1:0-8902 GCF_042789895.1 Kitasatospora sp. NPDC056783 | reverse complement strand
CCTCGGCGGCGCGGAACACGTCCTCGTCGGAGTCGCGCATCTCGATGGACTGGCCGTCCGAGGACAGCACCTCCACGTTGAGGCAGAGCGACTGCATTTCCTTGATGAGGACCTTGAAGGACTCGGGAATGCCGGGCTCGGGGATGTTCTCGCCCTTGACGATGGCCTCGTAGACCTTGACGCGGCCGAGGACGTCGTCGGACTTGATGGTGAGGAGCTCCTGGAGCGCGTAGGCCGCGCCGTACGCCTCGAGGGCCCACACCTCCATCTCACCGAAGCGCTGACCACCGAACTGCGCCTTACCACCGAGCGGCTGCTGGGTGATCATCGAGTACGGACCGGTCGAACGGGCGTGCAGCTTGTCGTCGACCAGGTGGTGCAGCTTGAGGATGTACATGTAGCCGACCGAGACCGGCATCGGGAACGGCTCGCCGGAGCGGCCGTCGAACAGGCGGGCCTTGCCGGTGGAGTTCACCAGGCGCTCACCGTCACGGGTGAGGGTGGTGTTGTCCAGCAGGCCGGTGATCTCGTCCTCGCGGGCGCCGTCGAAGACCGGGGTGGCGAGGTTGGTGCCGCCCTCGACCTGGTCGGCGCCGATCGCCTGGAGGCGCTGGGCCCACTCGTCGGCGAGACCGGAGACGTCCCAGCCCTGCTTGGCGAGCCACCCGAGGTGGATCTCCAGGACCTGTCCCGGGTTCATTCGGGACGGGACACCCAGCGGGTTGAGGATGATGTCGACCGGGGTGCCGTCCTCGAGGAAGGGCATGTCCTCGACCGGGAGGATCTTGGAGATGACACCCTTGTTGCCGTGACGGCCGGCGAGCTTGTCACCGTTGGTGATCTTGCGCTTCTGGGCCACGTAGACGCGGACCAGCTGGTTGACACCCGGGGGGAGCTCGTCGCCCTCCTCGCGGTCGAACACGCGCACGCCGATGACCTTGCCGGACTCACCGTGCGGGACCTTCAGCGAGGTGTCGCGGACCTCACGGGCCTTCTCGCCGAAGATCGCGCGGAGCAGGCGCTCCTCGGGGGTCAGCTCGGTCTCGCCCTTCGGGGTGACCTTGCCGACCAGGATGTCGCCGGTGACGACGTCCGCACCGATGCGGATGATGCCGCGCTCGTCGAGGTCGGCCAGGACCTCCTCGGAGACGTTCGGGATGTCCCGGGTGATCTCCTCGGGGCCGAGCTTGGTGTCACGGGCGTCGACCTCGTGCTCCTCGATGTGGATCGAGGAGAGGACGTCGTCCTGCACGAGGCGCTGCGACAGGATGATCGCGTCCTCGTAGTTGTGACCCTCCCACGACATGAACGCCACGAGCAGGTTCTTGCCGAGGGCCATCTCGCCCTCGTCGGTGCACGGGCCGTCGGCCAGCACCTGGTTGACCTCGACCCGGGCGCCCTCGTCCACGAGCACCTTCTGGTTGAAGGCGGTGCCCTGGTTGGAGCGGGTGAACTTGGCGGCGCGGTACGTGGTGTACGTGCCGTCGTCGTTGGCCACGGTGACGTAGTCGGCCGAGACCTCCTGCACCACACCGGCCTTCTCGGCGGTGATCACGTCGGCGGCGTCGACCGCGCAGCGGTACTCCATGCCGGTACCGACCAGCGGGGCCTCGCTCTTCAGCAGCGGCACCGCCTGGCGCATCATGTTCGAGCCCATGAGCGCGCGGTTGGCGTCGTCGTGCTCGAGGAACGGGATCATGGCGGTCGCGACCGACACCATCTGGCGCGGCGAGACGTCCATGTAGTCGATCTCGGAGCCCGGGATGTAGTCGATCTCGCCGCCACGGCGGCGGACCAGGACGCGCGGCTCGGCGAAGTGCAGGTCCGCGGTCAGCGGCGCGTTCGCCTGGGCGATGACGAAGCGGTCCTCCTCGTCGGCGGTCAGGTAGTCGACCTTCTCGGTGACCACACCGTCGACGACCTTGCGGTACGGCGTCTCGATGAAGCCGAACGCGTTGACCCGGCCGTACGAGGCCAGCGAGCCGATCAGACCGATGTTCGGGCCTTCGGGGGTCTCGATGGGGCACATGCGGCCGTAGTGCGAGGGGTGCACGTCTCGGACCTCGAAGCCGGCCCGCTCACGGGACAGACCACCGGGGCCGAGGGCGGACAGACGGCGCTTGTGGGTCAGGCCCGACAGCGGGTTCGTCTGGTCCATGAACTGCGACAGCTGGCTGGTGCCGAAGAACTCCTTGATGGAGGCGACGACCGGCCGGATGTTGATCAGGGTCTGCGGCGTGATCGCCTCGACGTCCTGGGTGGTCATGCGCTCGCGCACGACGCGCTCCATACGGGCGAGACCCGTACGGACCTGGTTCTGGATGAGCTCGCCGACGTTGCGCAGGCGACGGTTGCCGAAGTGGTCGATGTCGTCGACCTCGACCACGATGTCGCGGCCCTCGCCGTCACGCCACTCGGTCTCGCCCGCGTGCAGCTTCACCAGGTACTTGATCGCACCGATGATGTCGGGCTCGGTGAGCACGCCGGAGTCCAGCGACTCGGCGTTGCCCAGCTTGCGGTTGACCTTGTAGCGGCCGACCTTGGCCAGGTCGTAGCGCTTCGGGTTGAAGTACAGGTTCTCCAGCAGCGTCTGCGCGGCCTCGCGCGTCGGCGGCTCGCCCGGACGCAGCTTGCGGTAGATGTCCAGGAGCGCGTCGTCCTGGCCCTGGGTGTGGTCCTTCTCCAGGGTGTTGCGCATCGACTCGTACTCGCCGAACTCCTCGAGAATCATCTCGTTGGTCCAGCCGAGGGCCTTGAGCAGCACGGTGACGGACTGCTTGCGCTTGCGGTCGATGCGGACGCCGACCATGTCGCGCTTGTCGATCTCCATCTCCAGCCAGGCACCACGCGAGGGGATGACCTTGCAGGAGTAGATCTCCTTGTCGGAGACCTTGTCCAGGGTGGAGTCGAAGTACACACCCGGGGAGCGGACCAGCTGCGACACGACGACACGCTCGGTGCCGTTGATCACGAACGTGCCCTTGTGGGTCATGAGCGGGAAGTCGCCCATGAAGACCGTCTGAGACTTGATCTCACCGGTCTCGTTGTTGGTGAACTCGGCCGTGACGAAGAGCGGGGCCGCGAACGTGAAGTCGCGGTCCTTGCACTCGTCAATGGAGTTCTTCGGCGGCTCGAAACGGTGGTCGCGGAAGGTCAGCGACATCGACCCACTGAAGTCCTCGATCGGGGAGATCTCCTCGAAGATCTCCTCCAGACCGGACTTGGTGGGGACGTCCTGACCAGACTCCAGCGCCTGCTCGACCCGGGACTTCCAGGCCGCGTTGCCGAGCAGCCAGTCAAAGCTCTCGGTCTGCAGGGCCAGGAGGTTCGGGACCTCGAGGGGCTCCTTGATCTTCGCGAACGAGACGCGGAGCGGGGCGGTGGATGCGGCGGAATTGTTCGAGGCGTTGCGCGGCGCGGCCAAGAGGGGGGTCCTTCCGAGGGCTCGGAGCTCACTACGCGCGTACCAGCCGGGCCTGCTTGGGCTTGGTGCCGCCTCCCTCGCCACTGGCCTCCGCCGGGGTCGAAACCCCAGGTCAGAGCCGCTTTGCGGAGGCGGTGCCAGACCCCTTCAGGGCAACGCAAACTCCGGGCGACGAGTCACGGAGCAGCTAACAGGCAGCGCAAAGGGACAGTGTAGCCAAAGGCGACACTGCTGTCCAGCTCTGATTCGGAGACCGAATCGGAGACTCCTCCCGGTAGCCGGCGAACGCGGACGCCCGCCGGGTACTGCTCTAACTCACGTGGAGTCATTTCCCGCCGGTGCCGCTGGTTATGCATCCAGCGGCGAACCAACCGGGCGGACTCGCGCCTCGAGAATCGCGCGCCGCGCCGGGTTCGTCAAGGGCCCGCAGGCGGCGCGGGCCTCGACCGGTCTATCGGCCCGGACCCCCTCGGCGTTACAGGATCCGCGGTGGGCCGCCCTCGATGATCGTGATCACCATACCCCCCGGCACCGACGGTGCCGAGTGCTCTCCCGGCCAGGCCCGCGGGCCCTACCGGCCGGTCGGGGGAACGCGGACGGGCACGGCCCCGGCGGCGCCCGGAAGCGGCCCGGAAACGCGAAAAAGCCGGGCCGACCACCCACAAGGGTGATCGGCCCGGCTTCAAGCCCCCCGGAGGGGGCGTGGGGCACCTCCCAGCCGTCTACGGCTGGGGGAAAGTCACTTGACGGTGACCTTGGCGCCGGCACCCTCGAGGGCGGCCTTGGCCTTCTCGGCAACGTCCTTGGCAACCTTCTCCAGGACCTTGGCACCAGCGGTGTCAACGAGGTCCTTGGCCTCCTTCAGGCCGAGGGAGGTCAGGGTGCGCACCTCCTTGATGACCTGGATCTTCTTGTCGCCGGCGCCATCGAGGATGACGTCGAACTCGTCCTGCTCCTCGACGGCCTCGGCCACGGCACCCGGGCCGGCGATGCCGGCAACGGCGACCGGGGCGGC
Source organism: Kitasatospora sp. NPDC056783 (assembly GCF_042789895.1). Classification (NCBI taxonomy): domain Bacteria; kingdom Bacillati; phylum Actinomycetota; class Actinomycetes; order Kitasatosporales; family Streptomycetaceae; genus Kitasatospora; species Kitasatospora sp. NPDC056783. The sequence continues at coordinate 4,463 of NZ_JBHUAF010000364.1, read as the reverse complement.
AGCGGTGACGTCGAACTTCTCCTCGAAGGCCTTCACGAAGGCAGCGAGCTCGATGAGGGTGAGCTCCTCGAACTGCGCGAGCAGCTCGTCCTGGGTCAGCTTCGCCATGATGGCGTCCTTCCACTAAATCGGCAGGTTGGTGCCGGATGTACGGGTGGGGCGGGCGTACGGGCCCGCAGCGAGGCCGGAGCCTGCCGAATTACTCGGCGGCAGCGTCCTCGGCGGCGGGAGCCGGCGTACCGGCACCGCCCTGCTCGACCTTGTCGCGCAGCGCGTCCACAGTGCGGACGAGCTTCGACGGCAGGGCCTGGAAGAGCGCGGCAGCCTGGGACTGCTTGCCCTTCAGGGCACCCGCCAGCTTGGCGAGCAGCACCTCGCGGGACTCGAGGTCCGCGAGCTTCTTGATCTCATCGGCGGACAGCGCCTTGCCGTCAAGGACACCGCCCTTGATGATGAGAGCGGGGTTCTCCTTGGCGAAGTCACGCAGAGCCTTCGCCGACTCCACCGGGTCACCGGTGACGAAGGCAACAGCCGTCGGACCACTGAACAGGTCGTCGAGCTCCGTGATCCCGACCTCATTGGCCGCGATCTTGGTCAGCGTGTTCTTCACCACGGCGTACTCGGCGTTGTCGCCGAGCGAGCGACGCAGGGTCTTGACCTGCTTCACCGAGAGACCGCGGTACTCGGTCAGCAGCGCCGCGGAGGAGCCACGGAACTTGTCCGTGATCTCGGCGACGGCAGCAGCCTTGTCGGGCCTGGCCATAGGCTTACGCCTCCTTCCGTGATGTCGAAGTCGGGCCGACCGCGAAAGTCGACCTAGGTCGCCGTGGACCGACCGGACGGAAGGAAAGCTCCTGCGGAAACGCAACGAGCCCCGGTGCGCAGGGGCACGGGGCTCGGAACGACCTCGACGGGCGGCCGCGCGGACGCGGTACCCGGAAGTCGAAGCTCCAGACACACCTGCGCGGGCTGCCTGCGACGAATCGCAGATCCTTCGGCCACCGGATCCCTGACGGGCTCGCGGCGACAACCAGCGGTCTTTGGCTTCGGCCAGATTAGCCGGAGCCGTCCGCAAGGTGCAAATCGCCCTCGGACGGAGCAGCCCCGGGGCCCGGCGCCTCAGCGGCCGACGGTTCAGGGGGCCGGCGCCTCAGCGGGCCAGCGGGGAGACCGTCCGGACGCCGGTGTCCACGGTGTCCGTCTCGGCCGGCGCCTGGGCCGAGAGCAGCGCCCCCGCGAAGTCGGTGTAGAGCACCTCGTCGTCCGCCCGGCCGCTGTCCCCGCTGCCGGTGCGCTGGAGCCGGACCAGCTGGTCCTTGTCGTTGAGCCAGAGGTCCAGGGTGAGCGAGAGCGAGCCGCCGGGCGCGAGCGCGGCCCGCAGGCCGTCCCGGCGGGACTGGGTCAGCTGGGTCTGGGCGGCCGCGTACTTCTCGGCGGTGGTCGGGACCCGGTAGTGCTCGACGGTCGAGTCCTCGTACTTCTCCTCGCCGACGAAGACCGGGTCCGTCCCCTCGGCGGTGGCCGCGGTCAGTGCCTCGACCGGGTTCAGCAGGTCGATCAGCCCGGCGTACGGGACCTCCTTGTGGCCGTCCGGGTCCGCGGGGACGGTGAAGCGCTCCCAGTGCTTCCCGCCCTGCCGGGCCGCGGTGGCGGCGTCCCCGCCCTGGTAGGCCACGGTGTCCACGACGATCAGCTGCTCGGCCTCCGCCGGGGTGGCGCGCTTGATCTGGAGCGCGGTCTTGGGCTGCCAGAACAGCGGGCCGGACCCGACGTCGGCGCCGAGCCGGTAGCCGACCTTGGCCCGGCGGGCGGTCTGCATGGCCAGCTGGGCGGAGAGCAGCACCCCGTGCGGCGAGCGGTCGGTCGGCTTGGCCTGGGCGCTCGGGGAGGCGGCGGAGGGCGAGGCGGCGGCCGGGGTCGGGCTGCCGGTCGGCGTGACCGCTCCTCCCCCGCCGCCGCAGCCGCTCAGCCCGCCCGTCAGCAGGACGACGGCGGCCGCCGCCGCCAATCGCTGCCGTCCCGCCATCGTCCGTTTCCCCTCTCGCCCGGCCCCGTCCGACGGCGGCCCAGTCCGGCCACCTTGCCACCCGCTCCCGACCGGCCCGGTGGCGGCCCCCTCCTCGGAGGCCGCCACCGCGGTCGGGTCCACCGGGTCGGCCGAATCCGGCCGGCGACCCGACGGCTCGGAGGGTCAGCTGTTGCCGAGCTTCGCCAGGTCCGCCACCTCCACGACGTCGGCGGCGGCCGGCGCGGTGGTGTCGACCGCGGTTCCGTAGTCCGAGTAGAGGACCGAGGCCTTGAACCTGCCCGCCTTGGTCGCGCCGGTCTCGGTCCGCTTGACCACCAGCTGGTCGGCGTCGACCCAGACGTCGATCTGCTCGCTGGTGATGCCGCCCGCGGCCAGCTTCTGCTTGAGCTGGTCGAGCTTCTCCTGGCTCAGGCCCTTGGCGGCGGACGCGCCGGCGATCTCGTCGGCGTCGAGCACACCGGAGTAGTGGGTGGTGGCTCTGCCGTCCACCGTCTCCTGGCCGACCTCGGCGACCTTGCCGGTCGCGATCAGCAGCCGCACGGCCTCGACCGGGTCCGCGTCCTTGAACTGGTTCGTGCTGCCGCCGGACGTCTTGGCCAGGTCGGCGGCGCTGAAGTGCACCCAGTGCTTCCCGCCCAGGGCCTCGACCCCGTCACCGCCGAGGTGCAGGTACATCCCGTCCTTGGCGAAGCGGTACGGCGCGGACCCGCTGCCGGTGAGGACCGCGATCATCTTGCCCATCGGGGAGTCCGACATGTCCATCGTGAGGTCGCCCTGGAGGCCGTCGGCCCAGGAGATCGCGCCCGTGCCCGTCATGGCGAGGTCTCCGATGGTGATGCTCTCGTTGACCTTGGCCGACTTGGCGGCGCCGGTCTTCTGGGTGACCTGCTCCAGGTAGACCGCCGGGCTGACCTTCTCCGGCTTGGCGCCACCGGTCGGGGCGGCGGCCGACGGGGTGGCCGTGGTCCCGGCGGCCGTGGTCGGCGCGGCCGGGGCGGCCTTCTCGTCGTCGTTGCCGTTGCAGGCGGTCGCGGTCAGCGCCAGAGCGGCGAGGACGACGGCGACGGCGGTCTTGCGGGTTCCAGCCATGATTCCCCCTTGAGGACCCCGGGCGCGCGGTGCGCCCTGGGTGGTAGCCGGCTGTTGCTGGTGGGCTCGGTGCTCGGTGCCCGGGCCCGGCCGGGATCAGCCGAGCAGCTTGAGCAGGTCGGCCTCGCTGCCGAGGTCGCCCGCGGCCGGAGCGGTGATCGCGACGGCCTTGCCGAGGTTCGCGCCGTCCCCGCCGCTGCCACAAGCGGTCGCCGCACCAAGCAGGGCGGCCGCCGTCGCGACGGCCGTGGCGAGGCGCGGAGCGCGCACGAAGCCACCCCCGTGAGACCCGAACCCCCATGGAAGAACCGACGATCGGCTCTTCTCATCTTCTTCTCACGCGGACTCTAACGGATCCGGGAATCCCCCACCCACCGGATAACCCCTCCCGGTCATCCGCCCGAAGCGGACGTCGCGTCCGCCTCTCCGGGGGCCGAGACGTCCGTCGTGGTCACCGTGGTTCCCGCGCTCCCCCGGACCGTCTCGCGCAGCCGGAGCAGCCGCGTGCCGGGCCCGACCCAGACGTCGTACCCGATCGCCGCCACCCCGTGCTGCCGGTACCAGTCCAACCTGGCCGCGCGCTGCTGCGGACTCAACTCCTCGTCCTTGCCGAACAGTTCGTCCACCGGCGCGGAGCCCCGGTAGTGCGCCGCGGTCACCCCGGCCAGCTGTTCGCCGCCGAGCGAGCCGAGCTTGACGCCCTGGGCGATCCCGTACGCCCGGCCGCCCGGGCTGCTGATCAGCGTGGTCGTCCAGCCGCCGGCGAAGCCGCCCGGGCCGGCTCCCGCCGTGGGGTCGGCCGACTCCGCGGTGCTCCGCTCCGCGTGCTTGGCCGCACCGTCCTGGTACGCGAGGTCGAGCGCGCCGTCCTTCAGGGTCAGCCGGCCGCTGCCCAGCTCGTCGGTCACGGTCAGCGCGGCCTCGTCCGCGGCCCCCCAGACCAGCGTGCCGCTCGCGGTGCGCCGGCCGCCCGGGCCCTCCTGGACCACGTCGATCCGGGCGCTGCCGGCGTCGTCCAGCGCCTGCGCGGCCGTGAGCACCACCTGCCTGGGCGGCACCGGCGCGGGCGCCCCCGGGGTGGCGGTGGTCGGGGCGGCCAGCAGGCTGCACCCGGTGGTGGTGGCGAGCAGCAGCGCGGCTGCGGCGAGAACGGTGGGGCGAGGGGCGGGCGGCACGGCACACTCCGGCGGTCACGGCTTCTCCACGTGGTCTGACCGGCAGAGCGTACGACGCTTCGGCCGACCGTTCCCATCCGCCGGCGTCCCCCGGTCCGGCGACCGTCGCGGCCGCGTGCCGAGCGCGGGAACGACGGCGGGGCCCCCCCCCCCCGGGCGGGGGGGCGGGC
>NZ_JBHUAF010000363.1:0-8909 GCF_042789895.1 Kitasatospora sp. NPDC056783 | reverse complement strand
GCCGTGGGGAGTCGCGGACGTACGGTCAGGAGAAGACGTCCCGCTTGTAGGTGTCGCTGTGCTTCCAGGTTCCGGCGGGGAAGCTGGATTGCCAGGTGCCCAGGCGGATGGACAGGTCCTCGCGCTTGGTGAGCCTGCCGGAGACGTTGACCGCCTTGCTGTCGCCGGTGCCCTCGCCCCGGCACAACAGGCCGCGATCGACGCCCGTGCAGCAGCCCTGGGCATGCCCCACGAAGAAGTACATCCAGCAGGCGGCAGCTGACCAGGCCCTCGCTTGGCAGCGGGAACACGACGCCTTCCGCGAACTCGCCCACTACCGCGGACGCACCCTCGAACAACTGCTCAAACAAGGGTGCCTCACCGACGAGACCCGCTGAGCCGGCGCTGAAGAGCGCTGAATCATGGTCAGCGCGCCAGCCGCAGCCACATCCCCTGCTGCACGTCCTCGTGGGGCACCAGCCACACCGGCACCTGCCTCAGCAACCCGCGCAGGCGCATATCGGACGTCCCGCCGCTGTCCGGCGAGAAGTGGTCGTGGAAGGCGATGATCAGCCGCGGACGCTCCTGGAGGAGCATCCGAGTGTTCCGTTCCGGTCCCGCCATGCGCCACCCCCGGGGCCGGGCCCGGCGCTCGGCCGCCCAGTCGGCTACTGCCCCGGTGCCGCGTGCGGCAGGCGGCGCACTGCGGGGACCACTAGCGGCAGCAGGGCGATCACGACGAACAGCAGGCCCGACACCGTGGTGACCGCGTACGGGCCGAAGCTCTGGCTGAGCGGTCCCACCGCCAGCAGGGCGACCGGGATGGCCAGGTAGGAGAAGAGGTCGTCGTAGGCGGCGACTCGGGACAGCACCCCCGCCGGGATGTGCTCCTGGAGGGAGGTGTCCCAGGCGATCGCCGAGACCGAGGAGCCGACACCGGCGACGAACGACGCGGCGATCAGCCACGGCACGGGCAGCCGGGCGCCCAAGGCGAGCAGCGGGAGGGCGTTCAGCGTGACTGCGAGCTGCCCCCACAGCAGGAAGCGCCGGATGGTCAACCGGTAGAGCAGGCTGCTGCTCAGCAGCATGCCGACACCGCGCACGCTGAGCACCAGGCCCCACGTCACGGGGGAGGACACGTCGGCGGTCAGCTGAGGTCCCAGGATCTGCCAACTGCCCGTGTTGACCAGGTTTACGGCGCAGAACGCCAGGGTGACCGGCCAGACCCAGGACGTGCGCCGGAACGAGTCCCAGCCCTCTCGCAGGTCGCGGGCGAGGTGCCGTCGTCCCTTGGAGGCGATGCGGCCCGAGGAGGCGGGCAGGCGCGCCAGGAACGCGGCGGCGAGCAGGTAGCTGAGCGCGTCGAGGGCGATCGCCGCGCCGCCGCCCGCGGCGACGAGCAGCACGCCCGAGATCGTGGGGCCGAACACCTTGGTGCCGTTCTTGACCATGCCGAGCAGGGCGTTTGCCCGCTGGAGCCCGTCCTTGGCCACCAGTTCGGGCAGCAGGCCGCGCAGGGCGGGGGAGGTGAACGCCCCCAGCACCCCGTTGAGGAAGCCCAGGGCCGCGATGGGCCACGGCGAGTAGTGGCCGGTCAGGAGCAGTGCGGCGACAGCGCCCTGGGTCAGCGCGGAGCCCAGGTTGGCGGACACGAGGACCAGGCGTCGGGGCAGCCGGTCGGCGACCACGCCGCCGATCAGCATGAAGCCGAGCATCGGCAGCATGCGGGCGGCCAGCACGAGACCCAGGTCCCCCGCTTGCGCCGATGCGTCGAGGACGGCGAAGGCCAGTGCCACCGGCGCCATGGAACTGCCCAGCAGGGACACGGTCTGTCCTGCGAAGTACCAGCGGAAGCTGGGCTGTCGCAGCGGAGAGGCGGAGGGCGGGGCGGCCGGGGCGGAGGAAGGAGAGGTTGCTGTGAACACCGGCCCGAGTATGCGGACGAACGGTCGGTGGCACTATCGTTTCGCTGGCTGCCGAAAGTTCGTGGGGGTGGACGTCTCCCCGAGCCGAGGAGGAAGGAACACGCCGGATGGTGCTGCTGCGCCTGGATTCCCACGCCCTGTCACGCTCCCGCTTCGCACTCTCGCCGCTCGCGGAGACGCTGGGCGCCGCCATCGCCCTCTCCCGGCCATGCACCGACACGTGGCTCGCGCCCTGGCACGCCCGCCACCACGCCGCCTTCCGGGCCCGGCTCGACGCCGACCCGTTCGCCAGGGGTATGGTCGCGCTGATCAGCTCGACGAAGTACCTGCCCGACCACGTCTCGTTCCCCCCGCCCGGCGGCATGCGCACCCGGCTCCACGAAGAGCTCGCGCAGATGGCGCGGGTGCCGGACGAGGCCGTCGGCGCGAGTCTGCAGCTGGCGGTGGAGGCGAGCTGGGAGCGGCACGATCTCGGCGCGTGGCTCACCGGCCACGACTGGGCCGGCCGCACCGCCGAGCTGTTCCGGCACATCTGGGACGCGCACCTCGCCGCGGACTGGCCGCGCCGCCGTGCCCTGCTCGAACGCGACGTCACCTACCGTGCGGGTCTGCTGGCTGCCTACGGGTGGCCGCGCGCCGTGGAGCGGATGAACCGGCACAGCGTCTGGGTCGGCGCGGACGCGATCCGTTTCAGCAACCGGCCCGGTCACGACCGTGTGGTCGGCCCCGAGGGCATGCTGTTCGTTCCGTGCACCCGCGCCGGAAGGGGCACCTGGCTGTGCGAGGCGCCCGGACTGCCGTACGCGCTGGTGTACCCCGCCCGGGGCACCGGCGACCTGCAGTCGGCCGGGGCCGGCCCCCGCGACCAGGCCCTGGCCCGGCTCATCGGCACGGGCCGCACCGCGATCCTGCGCGCCCTGGAGAGCCCGGCCACGAGCAGTGAACTCGCCGCCGAACTCGACCTGTCGCTCGGCACGGTCGGCGGCCACCTCGCGGTCCTGCGCGAGGCGGAACTCGTGGTCGGCGAGCGCACGGGCCGACGCGTGGTCTACCGTCGCACCGAGGCGGGCGAGGTGCTCGCCACCGGAAGAACCACGATGGCCGAGGGTGGTACGGCCACGAGGTAGGGCGCGTCCTGCTGCCCGGTCACCCGGTGAGACCGGGCAGCATCGGCGGGGACCGGTCTGTCACCGCTGCTGCGGGCGCAGCCCGTCACACACGGAGACCGCCTCGGCATCGACGGAGTCGTAAGGGCGCTTCTCATGGATCTCCTGGACCCTGTCGACGACCCTGTCCATCGCGAGCCGACATTCCTCCTCGCTCGATCCGGATACCGTCGCGGCTCCGATTCCGTTGGACGAGGACGTCAGCATTCCCCCCATCACCGCCCCCACCGGAACCTTCAGGGAGACGCTGGTCACGCCGTCTATGCCGAGAATGTCCGCTTCCGTGACGGAGTTGCGCGATCCGGCGACCGAGGGCAGATGGACCCAGCCGTGCACCAGGCCGGGATCGACTTCCTTCCGGACGATGGGGTCGCCGGTGAAAAGCTGAGCGCTCGCGGCCCAGAGGTCGAGCCCCAGAATGCTTTCCCCCACGCGGCTGATCAGGGTCCCACCCGGCCGGCAGGCGAGCTCGCCCGCGATGAACCGCCCTGGCTGCCCGAAGGCTTCGAGGTGGAAGACTCCCCGGGCCAGTTCCAGCGCATCGACGGCCCGCTGGGAGAAGTCCATGGCCGCCGCGTAGGTTTCCTCGTGCAATGCCGGTGGCAGGGCGACTGATCGCACGGGAGCGCCGGTCCCGGTGCGGATGGGGGCCGTCAGGTACTTCGAGACCATGAGGTCGGTGATCCGCCCCTTCTGCACTAGGCCGTCGAGGTGCCATTCAGGGCCGTCGATCTTCTGTTCCACCAGCGGGCGGCTCAGCTCGTCCGTCGCGCCAGCGCTGTCGCATATCTCGGCGTACGAATGGGCGACGGACACGAACAAAGATCCGCCGCCCAGCGGCGGCTTGATGACCACCGGGGGTTCCAGACCGGCTGCGGAGAGGGACTCCCGTACCTGCTGGACGGACTCCGCGCCGTTCGTCATCACGCACCAGCGCGCGGTCGGCACACCGGCCTGGGACCACCTGGACTTCTGCGTCGCCTTGTCCCGGCAGCCCATCGCCACCAGCGGGTCCACCGCTGTGGCACCCAGCTGGGAACCGAGCACGGCCGCCGACACCACCGCCCGCTCATGGCCGGCGAGCACCACCTCGACCGGCTCGGTCAGGTCCAGACACTCCAGGCCCGACCACAACGATTCCACCCTCTCGTACGAATCCACCGCGCACCTGCGCGTGATCAGCGGACTCAGCTCAAGGGCCTGGCGCTTGTGACGGGGTTCGTACAGCAAGGTGATGCTGTGGCCGCCCGCGGCCAGGCTCCGGATCATGTCCGCCTGCAGAGCGATGAGGACGACGTGCATGTGACCCTCCTTGTTCGACGTTCGACGTCGTGGGGTTGAGAAGTCGTGAGGTTGAGGATCAGCCTTGGCCCGGAGTCGAACGGAACAGCTCGTCGAGCTTGCGAAGGTATTCCTCTTCTTCCTGTTCCTTGCAGGCGATGACATAGAGGAACGAACCGGACGACTGCTCCGGAAAAGCCGGTATTGCCATGAAAATCCCCGTACCGGATGCCGTGCTGTAGGTGAGGCCGGCGTTCGCGAGACCGGTGAGGAACTGCTCGGTGGACCGCACGCTCCAATCCGGCGAATCGGCGTACTGGCGCACCACGATGTCGTTCTCCCGGGTCACCGCCTTCGCCTGGACGTCGAGGAATTCGTGCAGGTGACTGCCGGTCGTCGTGCGGGCGTTCACTTCCGTGAACAGGACGTGCATGTCGTCCGTCATGACGGCGTCCGCGCAGAAATACCCTCGGTATCCCATCGCCCGGTACACATCGGCGAGCCGGGTGGCATCGTCCACGGCCTGCCGGGCCTGCGGCTCGGGTATCTCGGCCAGTCCCAGGGTTTCGCAGGCAATGCGGCCACCGGCGTACGACAACACGCCCACCCCGCGGAGATCGCACGAGGCGTCGCCGATCAGCAGTTCGACGTAGAGGGACTGCCGGACGTCGAGCACCTGCTCGACCACGACCGGGTACCGGCCCTCGGCGGAGGCCCAGAGCCACCTCTCCTCCCAGTACCGGCCGATCGCGTCCGGCCCGGCGTCGAGTCGGTAGTGGTGGCGCGCTCCGATGTTCGCCGGCGCCGTACCCCCGGTGTTCAGGACCAGTTCGTTCCCGGCTCCCGCCCCTCGGTGAGCCATCTTTACCATCACGTCATGACCGTCGCCGATCAACGCCTCCATGGCGTGAACGGCCTCGTCCTTGCTCCGGCAGACGGCGCCCGGGGCCGTCGCGACGCCCGCCCCGCCGGCGAGTGCTCGGAACGTTGCCTTGCTGTTGGCCAGTTCGCTGCCCCCTTGGGCCAGGAACTCCGAGCCTTCCGGTCGGCTTCCGAGGCCTATCCGTGCCGCGAACTCGCTCACCATGGCCGAAGGGAAGAGACTGACTGTCTCCGGGTCCGCTCCGATGCCGACGGCGATGTCCGCGATGAAATTCGGATCCAGAAGTGCGTCAGGGCCGATCAGCCGGTTCCCGTTCCGGCGGCCCGGCGGACAGACCCGGACGGCTATGCGCGTCGGGTCGATGCCCCGCAGTCCGCAAACATGCCGGAGGAAATCCTCGTCTGGATGATCGGACAGGATGACCAGGTCGCCTTCATCGGCGAACCAGAAGACCCGCTGCGACCACGTACGGCCGTCCTTGCGCAGCCACAGTGATTCGTCGATGTCATTGGCAATCAGAATCTTCACTGCAATCCTCCTAATCACCTGTTGATTTACGACCACGCGTCGTAATAAGCCTTCAAGTTCTCGCGGATCCCTTCATTCATCTTCGCGATGAACTCAGGTGGCGGCGTGAAAGTGGGATGCAGCTTCTCGACCGCCTCGGTGTACTCCCGGCGCAGCTGCGCCTCGATGCGCACGGGCCATTCGGGAGTGACCCGCCAGCGCTGCTCGTAGCCGGAAGCCATGGTCTGCTGCACGGTCGATTGGATGATCTGCTCGCGCGCGCCGAACGGCAGGGGACTGCGCACCGGAGCGAAGGCCGTCAGCGAGTCGGACTCCCACGGATCACCCTCAACCTTCGCGGCGATGAACTTGGCGATGAGCGGCGATTGGTGGAGTCCGTCCCGGTACGTTCCGGTGGCCAGCCAGAGGCCCTCGATCCCGACGCCACCGATGAGCGGAAATCCGTCGGCCGGGACCGGTCGGTTGCCCACCTGCACCGCCCGCACTCCGGACTGCGGCAGCTCCGAGGAGAGCTGGTCCACGGCGCATTCCAGCAGGAACTGCAGATCGCGCACCGTCGCGTACTGTCGCGGCGCCTTGGTGAGCACATTGGTACCGCCCACGTACAGCACACCGTCACCCCGCGGCACGCAGTGGATCCCGCAGGCGAAGGCTCGATTGGGGGTGCGCAACACCGAGGTGGGCAACGTCCCGCCGCCCACCTCCAGGAGCGCGGAGACCCCGTAGCCGCTCACCAGCGGCGGGATCCGGCGACGGACCTCGTCTACCGCGTCGAGCAGCGCGAGCGACTGCACGCCGGCGGCGACGACGACCTGGTCGCCCGTCAGCCGGTCGCCGTCCGCCAGGCGGACCCCGACGACACGCTCACCCCTGAGTTCGAGCCCGGCAGCCGCCGCATCGACGATCCGGCCGCCATAGCGGAGGAAGCCCGCCTTCAGCTTGTCGAGCAGCCGGTGCGCGTCCACCGCGTGTTCGGACGGAATGTAGAGGCCGCGCAGTGACCGCGCCAGTTCCTCGGGTGCGAGCCAGTCGATCTGCTCGGGATCCACGGATTCGTACGGCTCCTCGTACTCCCGGAGCGCCTCCTCGACGGCCCGGAAGTTCCCCGAGTCCACCGCCGCGGTGCCCATGGAGTTCAACAGGACGAACGTCCCATTCGCGACGTAGAGACTTCGCTCGTCCCCGGAGGCCACACCGAGGTCGTAGTCCCACTCCGGCCATTCGGCGCGCGCACGGTGGTCGGTGGCGAGTTTCGCCCGCCCGCTCTCGCTGGCCAGGAGTGACGTGGTCACTTCTCCGAAGCAGCCCAGCATGGCGCCGGCTGCCACGGATGCCGCATACGGCCTGGCGCTTTCCCCTACGAGCACCACTTGGTGACCGCGTCGCTGCAATTCAAACGCGATCGACGAACCGATGGCGCCGTTACCCACGACGACGACATCAGCCGATACATCCGACATGCGATGCCTTCCTGTTCTAGCCCTATGGGTTGCCGGATGTACTGGCTTACTTGCGGAAACTCACGGGAAGCAGGTCCATGCTGCGCACCGTGGCCGTCCTCCGGCGGACGGGAGTTCCCGTCAGGCGTAGCGAGGGCGCTTCCAGGAGGCAGAGAACGATCTCCTTGATCGCCACGTGGCCGAAGGTCGCCCCCAGACAGGCGTGGGGTCCCCAGCCGAAGCCCAGATGCCGGTTCGGGGAGCGGTCGAGGACCAGTTCGTCAGGCCGTTCGAACTGGGCCGGATCACGATTGGCGGCCGCGAGCAGCGTGATGACGGGCCGGCCGGCCTCGATCACCTGTCCACCCAGCACGGTGCGCTCCGCGGCGATGCGGCTGGTGCCCTGAGCTGGCCCGTCGAAACGGATCAGCTCCTCCACTCCCGTGTCCACCACGCCACGGTCCCGGAACCGGTCCAGCGTTCCACGGTGCTGGAGCAGAGTCAGGACGGCGTTGCCGGCCGCCGCGAACACCGTTCCGTAACTCGCGTTGAAGATCGCCGCGATGCTGTTGCCGATGTAGTGCTCGGGAACGGTCGCACCGTCCATCAGCTGCTTGATGGTGGTCATCAGGCCCGGGCGTCCGCTGTTCTCCGCGAACCAGCCGTCGGCCAGCGTGTTCAACTGCTTCCGCGCCTCGTCGCCGGGCTCGATCACCGTCGGATCGAGCCCCGCGTCCATCCGCCGGGTGATCGCGTCGGCCAGGGCGGCATAGTGCTTCAAATCCGGCTCGACCACGCCGAACAGTTCTGCCGTCAGATTCAGCGCCACCGGGGCCGCAACCTCGTGGATCCAGTCGAACTCGTCCAGATCGGACAGGTCCTGGAAGAGACCGAGGATCTTGTCGTGGGTCCGGTGAGCCGCGGCGTCCAGGTCCTGCGCCCGGAAGGCGTTCATGAGGAGGCTGCGCAATGGCGCGTGCTGCGGAGGGTCCAGGGACTGGAGGTTCTGCGCGAATTCCGGGACGTCGATGTTTACCCGGCGCCGGTCGCGGGCGAAGGTCTGGTGGTTGCGCAGCACCTCGCGGCAGTCGTCGTAGCGGGTCGCCACCCAGGACTGCATGCGCTCGTTCCAGAAGACCGGCGTCTGATCGCGCAATTCCGCGTACAACGGGTACGGATCGGTCAGCACCGCAGGATCGAGGGGATCGTATACGATTGTTTCAGCCACTTTTCTGGCTCCTTGAATTATCGTGGATCATCGGCCAGTTCGAGTGCTCGGCGGTGCCCGCCACGTCGAACTCACAATGGAGCCCGTCCCGTACGGACAGCCAGTCGCGCCGCTCCGGGCTGAAGAAGACTCCCCGGCAGTGCACCTGGACCGAAGCGGCCGCGCCGTCTCGGCGGTGGCACCCGGGAAGATCGCCCCAGTAGCAGAGGTGGCTCCCTGGAGCCTTCAACCCGCGCACGGCTCGCGGCGGCGGGCTCTTCTTCGCGCCGGCATTCAGGCGGGTGAAGAACCGCCTCGGGTACTCGACGTGCCGCTGCCGGAAATCGGGGTTCCAGCAGGACTCGCCGTAGCGGTCCTCGCGAGCCGCAGATCACGGCCGTCAACCCGCAACCCCACCAGCCGGTCCCCGATCGCCGAGTCGGAGAGAACTGCTCGACACGTTCATCGCGCCCTTTCGGACGATGGGGTGTTGGGTCCGGC
>NZ_JBHUAF010000362.1:0-8924 GCF_042789895.1 Kitasatospora sp. NPDC056783 | reverse complement strand
CCCCACGTGCGCCCCCGCACCCGACGCTCCCCCCGCGCCCGCCGCCCGGCCGCCGCACCTGAGACTGCCCGCCCCCACCGGAGACCACCCCGTCGGCACCGCCCAGCTCCTCCTGAGCGACCCCGCCCGCACCGACGCCTGGGCCCCCACACCCCGCCCCCGCGAACTGCGCGCCCGCCTCTGGTACCCCGCCGCCCCCGGCGCCGGCGGCCCCCGCGAGCCCTGGATGAGCCCCGCCGAGACCGCCCACCTGCAAGCCGCCTACTTCGGCGTCCCCGACGCCCGCCTCACCTGGCCCACCACCCACGCCCGCCCCGGCGCCCCCGCCGACCGCACCCGCCGCCACCCCGTCGTCCTCAACTCCCACGGCTCCGGCGCCGACAGCTCCTTCAACACCGCCCTCGCCGAGGAACTCGCCTCCCACGGCCACGTCGTCGCCGCCCTCGACCACACCTTCGACGCCGGAGAAGTCGAATTCCCCGGCCACCGCCTCGAAACGCGCGAGAAGGCCCGCGTCCAGGCCATGACCGACGCCGAGATCGTCGCCTACCGCGCCGCCGACACCCGCCTGCTCCTCGACCGCCTCCACCACGGCCCCCTGCCCGCCGGCCTCGACGACGCCCTCGACCTCGACGCCGTCGGCATGTTCGGCCACTCCATGGGCGGCGCCACCACCGCCCAGGCCCTCCACGACGACTCCCGCATCCTCGCCGGCGCCGTCCTGGACGGCCCCCTGTTCGGCACCAGCGCCACCGCCGACCAGGCCCGCCCCCTGCTGCTGATGGCCTCCGGCTGGGACAGCCCCGCCCGCGACACCATGTGGGACACCCTGTGGCCGCACCTGACCGGCCCGCGCCGGCGCCTGACCCTCACCCGCTCCGGCCACCTGTCCTACTGCGACCTGCAACTGCTCGTCCCCCAGGGCCAGTCCGCCTTCGCCTGGCCCGCCGACCAGCTCGAACACTTCCTGGGCACCGGCGACCCCCACCGCGCCGTCGCCGCCCAACGCGCCTACCTCACCGCCTACTTCGGCCTCCACCTGCGCGCCATCCCCACCACCCTGCTCGACGCGCCCTCACCCCACTGGCCCGAGATCCGCTTCGACGCCTGACCCCTCGCGTGCGGGATCATGAGGAGCCCCCCACCCGGCAACGGAAGGCCCCCCATGCCCATCCGCGGCGTGCTCTTCGACGTCGACGACACCCTCTTCGACTACACCGGCTCCGAACGCGCCGGCATCCTCGCCCACCTGCGCCACCTCGGCCTGCTGCACCGCTTCCCCGACCCGCGGGCGGCGGCGCTGTGGCGCGAGGTCACCGACGAGCAGTACGCCCGCTTCCTGGCCGGTGAACTGACCTTCACCGGCCAGCAGCGCGAACGCGCCCGCCGCTTCCTCGCCCGCCTCGGCGAGTCCGGCGGGGCTGTGACCGGCGGGGCTGTGGCCGAAGGGGGCATGGCCGAAGGGGTCACGACCGAAGGGGGCATGACCGTCTCGGCCATGACCGACGAGGCCGCCGACACCTGGTTCGCCGGCTACACCGCCCACCGCGACGCCGCCCAGGCGGCCTTCCCCGACGCCGCGCCCGTCCTCGCCGCCCTCGCCGCCACCCACCGCCTGGGCATCGTCTCCAACTCCTCCACCGCCCAGCAGCGCCGCAAACTCCACGCCACCGGCCTGCTGCACCACTTCCCCGACACCGCCATCGTCTGCTCCGACGAACACGGCGAGGCCAAACCCGCCCCGGGCATCTTCCTGGCCGCCTGCGCCCGCCTCGGCCTGCCCCCCGAGCACGTCGCCCACGTCGGCGACGACTACGCCCTCGACGCCCTCGGCGCGCGCCGCGCCGGCCTCCACCCCTTCTGGCTCGACCGCGCCGCCGCCCACCCCGCCCCACCCGACCCGGGCATCCGCGTCCTGCACACCCTGACCGCCCTCCCGGCGGCCCTGCGGGCCTGACCCGGAGGCGCCGCCGCCACGGAGCGGGCAGCCGGCCCGGCCGGCTTCCCGCGCGGGTCCCATGGGGAGTCGAGGGGTGGGGCGCCCGGGGCACGGGAAGGCGGCCCGCCGCCTTCCCCCGCCCAGGCCCCCGGGGGCCGGTCAGGTGTCGAGGCCGAAGAGGGTGCGGCAGGCGTCGCTCAGGCCGGTGACGGTGACCGGGGTGCGGGCGTGCTCGGCCCAGGACTCGGGGGTCAGGCGCAGGCGCCGGGAGACGACGACCTCGCCGTCGAGGACGTCGCGGGAGATGCCGTCGTCACGGTAGCCGAGCCTGCGGGAGACGGCGAGGGAGGAGTGGTTGTCGCGGAAGGACAGCGAGGTCGCCGACCGCGTGCCCAGCTCCGCGAAGGCCAGGTGGAGCATCGCGGCGCGCATCTCGGTGCCCAGGCCCTTGCCCTGGTGCTCCAGGCCGAGCCACGAGCCGGAGACGATCTCGCGCCGCACCCCGTACTGCTGGGCGCGCAGGTCCTGGACGCCCACCGGGCGCCCCTCGTGGAAGGCGACCAGGTCCAGCGCCCAGTCCTGCGCCGTCCAGCGGCCCAGCCGCGCCCAGTGCGACTGCACGACGTGCCGGGCGCGTTCGGCGGGCGGCAGTTCGCCCCAGGGCGTCAGGAAGGGCCGCTCCCGGGGAGGGTGGACGCCGCGGGCGGCGACGTCGGCCACCTCGGCGAGTTCGTCCTCGGTGGGCAGGCGCAGTTCCAGGCGGGGCGAGGTCACGCGCAGCCCCCGCAGGGGCCAGTGGTCGGCGATCATCGCCCCAGTGTGCCGAGCGACCGCGCCGGACGCACCGTCATTTCCCCCGCGCCCCGGGGCGATCCGGACCTCAGGGCGCCCAGGACGTCGGGGGAGTGGCTTCAGGGCGCCCAGGACGTCGGGGGGAGCGGCTTCAGGGCGCCCAGGGCAGCCGCAGCGCCTCGATCCCGGCGTCCTCCAGCAGCGCCTCGACCAGGGCGGGCGGCCCGGCGACCTTGGTGGCCCACAGGTCGTAGTCGGTACACAGGACCCAGGAGCGGTCCTCGGCCCAGAGGTTGGACGGACTGAAGTGGGTCTCCGGGTTGTCGTACAGGAGCCCGGCGTCGCCCAGACGCCCGGCCCGCACGTGCGCGGCGGTGTAGTCGGCGTCCCGGCCGAGCGTCAGCGGACTGTAGTAGGCCAGGCAGCGGGTGCCGGCGCCCGCCGGGCTGTGCGCCAGGAGCAGGCCCGTCAGCCGCTCCCACGTCTCACGGTCCAGGCTGCCCTCGGCGGGCGGCACGATGCCGACCGGCCAGCTGCCCTCCTTCCTGACGGAGGGGAAGCAGCGGCGGGACGGCAGCAGCCCCTCGGGCACGGCCGACTCGCCGCCGCGCCCGGCGAGTTCCGCCCAGCGCAGCCGCCGCCAGCCCGCCCCGGGGTGCCCGGCGCGGCCCAGAACGCCTCCCGTGACGACGAGCCCCGCCGCGTCGAGGTCGATGCCCGCCACGACGTCCGGCGCCACGCTCCCGTCCGCCAGGCCCGCCCGCCGCTCCTCGTGGTACGACACCCCGCCCGGCCCCGCCTCGTGCTCGTACATGGCGTTGAGCACCCACGCCGCGTCGGGGCGGGGCGGCGGCATGAACCCGGTCAGGCCCTCCCCGCACAGCTCCCGCAGCCGGTCGGCGGCGGCGGACGGCGCGAGCGGCCACGCGCCCGACAGCGGATCCGGTTCCCCGTTCATGCGTCCATGATCCCAGAGGGAGGTGGCCGCGCCGTCAGTGCCCGTCGCCGCCCGGCCGGTCGAGGGCCGCGACCTCGCGCACCGCGTCGGCGACGGCACGGAAGTCCTTCCTCAGGATCGCGTCGTGGTCGCTGGCGACCTTCGCGCTGAGCCGGATGTGCGGATTGCGCGCGGCCACCGCCGGCACCGCCGCCCGGATCAGCTCCTGCTCGTCGCCCCTGCTGCCCAGCGAGGCCCCCGAGGCCAGCACGTACCGGGTCGGCACGGCGATGGCGTCCAGCACCGGCCCCAGCGCGCGGGCGCCGCCGATCCGGCCCAGCTCGATGTTGCACTCCGACATCTGCCGGTGGCCCATCCGCGGGGTCAGCCCGGTGGGGCGCAGCAGCACCATGAGCGGGTACCACCGCCGGAACTGCCGGCGGATGCGCCGCTCCAGCTCCTCGGTGAGCCAGTCGTACGGCTCGGCGCCCTCCACCAGGACCGCGCCGACGGCGCGCAGCGGGTTGCGCGAGGCCCAGTGCGCGGCGACGAACGCCCCGTAGGACCAGCCGACGAGCAGCGCCCGCTCCACGCCGCGCGCGGCGAGGACGGCGTCGACGTCCCGCACGGCGGCCTCGAAGGAGTAGTCCGCGGAACGCTTCGACCTGCGGCCGCGGGCCCGCTCGTCGTAGGTGACGTGCCGCAGGGACGGGCCGAGTTCGGCCAGCACCCGGCGCCAGTAGCCCTGGGTGGAGAACTGCCCGTTGAGGTAGACCACCGCGAGCCCCGGGCCGCCGGTGTCGGTGACGGCCAGGGCGGTGTCGTCGACCGCCACCATGCCGGTCCACGCGCTCGGACGGGTGGCGGGTGCGCTGTCGTGTGCCATGTCTTCCCCCTGTGTTGTCGGCCGGCGCGCGCTGCGCCGGGTCAGAGGCTGCGGGCGGTGATGTCACCCTGGGAGGTGGTGGCGCGGATGTCGAGCGCGGTGGTGCCGTCGTTGCGCAGCGAGCTGTTGACGCGGCCGTGGCCGGTGCGGGCGCTGAGGGCGGCGGAGACGCCGGCGGCGGCGCCGACGGTGATGCTCCCGGACTGGGTGTCCAGCTCGACGGTTCCGTGCCGGGCCTCGGTGACGCGGATGTCGCCGCGGGTGGTGGCGATCCGGGCGGGGCCGGTGAGGAGGCCGACCTCGATGTCGCCGTCGACGGCGGTCAGTTCCAGGCTCGCGGCCTCGTCGACCTCGGTGCGGCCGCACGCGCCGTCGAAGGCGACGCCGCCCAGGCGTCCGGCGCAGCGCAGTTGGGCGGCGGCCGCCGTGCCCTTGACGGCGGAGCCGGCCGGCAGGTGGACGGTGACCTCCACGGAGCCGGTGGGGCCGAGGAGTTGGTGCCCGGCCGCGGTGGTGGTGATCCGCAGGACACCGTCCGCGAAGGCCAGGGCGGTGCGCTCGGCGGCCTGGACGTCGCGGTTCCTGCCGGGCTCGGCGGGGCGGACCTCGACGGTGGTGTCGGTGCGGTCGGCGGCGATGAGCCGCACCCGCCCGCCGGGGACGTCCAGGACGACGGTGATCGGGGCGGGGGTGTCGAACGTCCGCATGGTGGCGCTCCTGTGTGCCGTGGCCGATCGGTGTTTCCGATATCGGAAACGCTACGTTGCTTTCAAGATCCTGACAACGTACTCGTTGCATCATGGCGGCATTATGGCAGGTAGATGGTGGGAAATCGTTGCAACGGGCCTGCGCGTCAACGCAACGAACGGTGGTGTGGTCGTTGCAATGGGTGGAAGGTGAACGCTAGGGTGGGCCCGACGGCCGGGAACCACCCGACCACCACCGCCGAGGAGGACGCGATGCCGGGAGGCAGGCTCACGCCGCACGAACGCCACCAGATCGCGCTGGGCCTGGCCGACAACCTGCCCTACGCCGAGATCGCCCGCCGCCTGGAACGCCCCACCTCCACCGTCACCCGCGAGGTCCTGCGCAACGGCGGCCCCCTCGCCTACCGCGCCGACCTCGCCCACCGCGCCACCGAACACCGCGCCCAGCGCCGCCGCACCGCCACCCCCTCCGGCGGCGCCCGGCCCGGCCCGCAGCCCCACGGACGCGACAGCGAGGCCGTCGCCGCCTACGAGGAACGCCTCACCGCCGTCCTCATGGGCTCCGGCCTCAACCGGATGGGAGCCCGGGTGATCACCTGCCTGTCCACCACCGACGACGGCAGCCTCACCGCCGCCGAACTCGCCCAGCGCCTCCAGGTCAGCCCCGCCTCCGTCTCCAAGGCCATCGCCTTCCTGGAGAGCCAGAGCCTGGTGCGCCGCGAACGCGACGAACGCCGCCGCGACCGCTACATCGTCGACGGCGAGCTCTACTACCAGTCCGTCATCGCCAGCGCCCGCGCCAACGACCGGGTCGTCGAAGCCGCCCGCGAGGGCGTCGCCGTCCTCGGCCCCGGCACCCCGGCCGCCGTCCGCCTGGAGAACATCGCCCGCTTCCTCGACCACATCAGCGTGAGCATCGTCCGCGCCGCCGACCAGGCCCGCGACGTCCTCCACGCCCAGCCGGCGGCCACGGCCGAGGAGGAGTAGGAAGCCGGCCGGTCCGACGTCCCACTCCCGGCCCTGCGGGGGTCAGGGCGCCCGGTGCCCGGCGGCCTTGTTGATGATCGTCCGCGTGTCCCGGCGAGGGCGTCGGCACCTTCCTGTGTGAGCTGCGTGAGAAGTCGGTGGGGTCGACTTCTCGCGCAGTGGTGGTCAGGGGTTGGGGAGTTCGCCGGTTTTGATGGCGGTGATGAAGGCCGTCCATGCGCCGGTGGGGAAGGTGAGCGCCGGCCCGCTGGGGTCTTTGGAGTCGCGGACGGGGATGATGCCGCTGTTGAGGAACGCGACCTCAACACAGGCGGATTGCGCGTTGCTGCGGGTGGACTTGAACCACACCGCTCCTGTCAGATCAACCGTTTTCATGGTTTCCTGCCACTTGGGAGATCGGCTGCTTCGGCGCCTGCTCGTGGAGTGCGGACAGGTCGCGTGAGAAGTCGACCAGGCCGACTTCTCGCGCAGTGCTGGTCAGGTGTTGGGGAGTTCGCCGGTTTTGATGGCGGTGATGAAGGCCGTCCACGCGTCGGTGGGGAAAGCCAGAGCGGGGCCGTGGGGGTCCTTCGAGTCCCGAACGGCCATGCCTCCAGCACGGACAACGGCACCGGCCTCTACGCAGTCGTTCGCCTGTGCGCTGTAGCTGCTCTTGTGCCAGCCTCGGGTGGAGATCGTCGGCATGGTCATGTGCTCACCCTCTTGTCCTAATCTCAGACCCACGATTCCGTTGCGATGGCGGTGACCGCAGCGATCGACTCGGCCGGGCCGACTTCTCGCGCAGTGGTGGTCAGGTGTTGGGGAGTTCGCCGGTTTTGATGGCGGTGATGAAGGCCGTCCATGCGCCGGTGGGGAAGGTGAGCGCCGGCCCGCTGGGGTCTTTGGAGTCGCGGACGGGGATGATGCCGCTGTTGAGGAATGCGACCTCAACACACGCGGACTGTCCGTTGCTGCGGGTGGACTTGAACCACACCGCTCCTGTCAGATCAACCGTGTTCATAGTTTCCTGCCACTTCGGAGATCAGCTGCTTCGACGCCTGCTCACTGAGCGCCGTCTCCCAGATGTTCGTGAACGCGGCGTCGTAGCGTTCCACTTCGTTGGGCTTGTCCAGGTACAGGTCGCCGGTGAATCCGTCCGCATAGACGGTCGACGGCTCCGTCTCGGAGCCGTCGCCGTTCAACGGGAAGCGCAGAATCCCGAACGGGCCCGACATGACTCCCAGATGTAGCCCCGCGCTGAACGGGACGATTTTGACGGTGACGTTGGGAAGCTCGCCCATCTCCGACAAGTGGGTGAGCTGTCCAGCCATGACGTTGCCGCCACCGATGGGGCGTCGCAGCACCGCCTCGTTGAGTACGACGTCGAAGACCGGCGGATCGGTGACCCTGGTGAGAAGCACCTGGCGAGTCGATCGGAGGTGAACTCGTCGTTCGATCTCCTCATCGTCGTCGTGAGGGTTGTGCGCTCGCATGACTACCCGTGAGTAGTCCTCCGTCTGCAACAGGCCGGGAACCAGCTCGCTCTCGTACCATGCGATTTTCGAAGCGGCCTCTTCCAGCCCGATGAAGAGGTCGAATCCTTCGGGGATCACGTCCCCGTAAGCGTGCCACCAGCCCCGGGCCTTGGTCTCCTTCGCCAGCCCCATCAGAGCTTCGGTCAGTTCGGCGGGTGCGCCGTAGACCTTGCACATGGCCTCAACATCGAGGCTCCGCAAGGATGTTTGACCTGTCTCGATGCGCCACATCTTCGCTTCCGACCACTCCAGCCGGCGCGCTGCCGCCCGCACCGTGAGTCGTGACCGGTTGCGCAGATCACGCAGGTACCGCCCGAGTTGCCTGCGCGGCACCGTCGATCCAGATCGCCCTTCTGGCATGGCCTTCCCCTTCCTCGCATCCAGTATGAAGCACCGTCAGCGCTCGAAATGAAAGCACCCGCGTGCTCGCTCCGCAATGAAAGTCAACCAAACGAGTTTCGCCGTTCGAGTCCCCCAAAATGAAGTCTTGCAGACTACTGAGAGGCGAGAGCAGACTACGGGCAGTAGTCCGCTGCTCGCACACGGTTATCATGACGGATGGTCACCCGGGCATTCCCATGCCGTGTTCGGGCCATCGTGCTCGCTGCGAGCCGAAGTTGGAGAGGCCCTGCCATGCCTGAAATGCCGGAGAAGCCGCCCACCCCCGCGAGCGAGAGCTCGTGGTGGCTGCCCAAGCGTCACGAGTCCGCCGGCGTCGCCCGGCGGGTGCTGCGCGCCTTCCTCGCCGGTCGCCCCGGCGGCGAACGGTTCCTCGACAGCGGCGAGTTGGTGCTCGGCGAACTCGTCGCCAACTCCGTGCTCCACGCCAAGACCCCGCCGGGCCGCCTCATCCTCGTCCGGCTCGACCTGCGCCCCGACTCCCTGCGCATCGAGGTGCACGACGCCGACGGCAGCCGTCCCCGCGCCCCGCGTTCCGCCGCCGAGTCCGAGGAGACCGGGCGCGGACTCCTCCTCGTCTCCCGCCTCGCCTCCGACTGGGGCTGCCGCCCCCGGGCGAGCGGCATCGGCAAGGCGATGTGGGCGCTCATCGGAACGGGAGACCCGACGTGAGCGTCGAACTCCCCTTCCCCATCAAGGCCGAGATCAAGGGCGTCACGAAGGCCGCCACCTTCACCCGCCTCGCCGACGCCCTCGACGCCAT
>NZ_JBHUAF010000361.1:0-8936 GCF_042789895.1 Kitasatospora sp. NPDC056783 | reverse complement strand
CGGCCACCCGAACCGCGGCCGCACAACCCGAAGGGGCCCCACCCGGAAATTCGGGGTGGGGCCCACCGTCTAGCTATCGGCTAGCGGGAAGCGAGAGCCTCAGCTCTGGCCGCCGGCCAGCTTCTCGCGCAGGGCGGCCAGGGCCTCATCGGAGGCCAGGGCGCCCGAGCCCTCGTCGCTGCTGGACGAGTAGGAACCACCGGCGGCAGCGGCGACGGCGTCGCCACCCTCCTCGGCGGCCTGGGCGTCGGCCTCGCGGCTCTTGATGACCTGGGCCTGGTGCTGCTCGAAGCGGGTCTGCGCCTCGGCGTACTGGCGCTCCCACTCCTCGCGCTGCTTCTCGAAGCCGGGCAGCCAGTCGTTCGCCTCGGGGTCGAAGCCCTCCGGGTAGATGTAGTTGCCCTGGTCGTCGTACGAGGCGGCCATGCCGTACAGGGTCGGGTCGAACTCGACCTCGGCCGGGTTGGCACCCAGGGCCTCGTTGGCCTGCTTGAGCGACAGGCTGATGCGGCGACGCTCGAGGTCGATGTCGATGACCTTGACGAAGATCTCGTCGCCGACCTGGACGACCTGCTCCGGGATCTCGACGTGGCGCTCGGCCAGCTCGGAGATGTGGACCAGACCCTCGATGCCCTCGTCCACGCGGACGAACGCACCGAACGGAACCAGCTTGGTGACCTTACCCGGAACGACCTGGCCGATCTGGTGGGTACGGGCGAACTGCTGCCACGGGTCCTCCTGGGTCGCCTTCAGCGACAGGGAGACACGCTCGCGGTCCATGTCGACGTCGAGAACCTCGACGGTGACCTCCTGGCCGACCTCGACAACCTCGGACGGGTGGTCGATGTGCTTCCAGGACAGCTCGGAGACGTGAACCAGGCCGTCGACGCCACCCAGGTCCACGAAGGCACCGAAGTTGACGATCGAGGAGACGACGCCGGAGCGCACCTGGCCCTTCTGGAGGGTGGTGAGGAAGGTCTGGCGGACCTCGCTCTGGGTCTGCTCCAGCCAGGCACGGCGGGACAGGACCACGTTGTTGCGGTTCTTGTCCAGCTCGATGATCTTGGCCTCGAGCTCCTTGCCCACGTAGGGCTGGAGGTCGCGGACGCGACGCATCTCGACCAGCGAGGCGGGAAGGAAGCCGCGGAGGCCGATGTCGAGGATGAGACCACCCTTGACGACCTCGATGACGGTACCGGTGACGATGCCGTCCTCTTCCTTGATCTTCTCGATCGTGCCCCAGGCACGCTCGTACTGAGCGCGCTTCTTGGACAGGATGAGACGACCCTCCTTGTCCTCCTTCTGGAGAACCAGGGCCTCGATGTTGTCACCGACGGCGACGACCTCGTGCGGGTCAACGTCGTGCTTGATCGAGAGCTCGCGGGACGGGATGACGCCCTCGGTCTTGTAACCGATGTCGAGGAGGACCTCGTCACGGTCGACCTTCACGATGACGCCCTCGACGATGTCGCCATCGTTGAAGTACTTGATGGTCTCGTCGATCGCGGCGAGGAAGGCCTCCGCGTCGCCGATGTCGTTGACCGCGACCTGCGGGGTGGTGCTGAGGGAGGAGTCGGTGGGGCTCGTCATTAGGAAAAGGGCTCCGGTACGGACATGAAAGTCGTAGGTAATGCCACGCGGAGGGCCCGTATCGCTCCCACCGAAAGCCGGACAGCCAAGAACACGGCGCACCGAAATTCCCGTACAACGAGAACCGGCGTCCGTCTTGCGACCGTGGGGTCTTCGACAGATGCGAGCGCGACCTGCTCCGTCTGAGGCGCGCAGGCCCGCAGCGCAACTTGTAGCATACGGGGACGGCCAGGCACGGTCAATGCCGAAGGACGGCAAGACGGTGGAGCCCGGTACGGATCAGGCCATATCCTCCGATTGCGCGCCTCGCGGCGGCGCCCGAAGGGGCCCGTTTTCCCCGGATGCCACCGCCAGGAGCCGAACCCTCACGGGCCGGTTCTCGGCAGCGGCGCTTCCGCACTCCATACCCTACGCGATGGGCATTGTCACCGTGGCCACCACCCCCCAGCCGGACCTGCACGATCTTGACACCCCCGCGGCGCGGCCGGCGCCGGCCGAGGAGGAGTACGGCGACGACGCCGTGCGCCGCACGGCCGGCACCGGGGAGAGCAGCCGGGCCAGCCGGCACTGGTGGGACCGCAACGCCGACGACTACCAGGACGAACACGGCGAGTTCCTCGGCGACGACCGCTTCACCTGGTGCCCCGAGGGCCTGGACGAGGCCGACGCCCGGCTGCTCGGCTCCGTCGAGGGCAAGGACGTCCTGGAGATCGGCGCCGGCGCCGCCCAGTGCTCCCGCTGGCTCACCGCCCGCGGCGCCCGGCCGGTCGCCCTGGACATCTCCTACCGCCAGCTCCAGCACTCCCGCCGGATCGACCTCGGCCGCGGCACCGCGCCCGTCCCCGTCGTCCAGGCCGACGCCGCAGTCCTCCCCTTCGCCGACGCCTCCTTCGACCTCGCCTGCTCCGCCTACGGCGCCGTCCCGTTCAGCGCCGACACCGAGGCCCTGATGCGCGAGGTGCACCGGGTGCTGCGCCCGGGCGGGCGCTGGGTCTTCTCGGTGACCCACCCGATCCGCTGGGCCTTCCCGGACGAGCCGGGCATCGAGGGCCTCACCGCGATGTCCTCCTACTTCGACCGCACCCCGTACGTCGAGCAGGACGATCAGGGCCGCGCCACCTACGTCGAGCACCACCGCACCCTCGGCGACCGGGTCCGCGAACTCGTCGCCGCCGGCTTCCGGCTGGTCGACCTGGTCGAGCCCGAGTGGCCGGCCGGGCTGGAGCAGGAGTGGGGCGGCTGGTCCCCGCTGCGCGGGCGGCTGATCCCCGGCACCGCGATCTTCGTCACCGAGCGGGGCTGAGCCGTCTTGCTGAACCCGGCCTGGCGCGACCTGCCCGTCCGCGCCGCCCTGCCCGCCCTGCACGACGCGCTGGACGGGCACGGCACCGCCGTCCTCGCCGCCCCGCCCGGCACCGGCAAGACGACACTGGTGCCGCTCGCCCTGGCCGGGCTGCTGGACGACCCGGACGACTCAAGGATCCGCCGGGTGCTGGTCGCCGAGCCGCGCCGGCTCGCGGTCCGGGCCGCCGCCCGCCGGATGGCCTGGCTGCTCGGCTCGTCCGTGGGCCGCGAGGTCGGGTACACGGTGCGCGGCGACCGCCGGGTGGGCCCCGACACCGTCGTCGAGGTGGTCACCACCGGCGTGCTGCTGCAACGCCTCCAGCGCGACCAGGAACTGCCCGGCGTGGACCTCGTGGTGCTGGACGAGTGCCACGAACGGCACCTGGACGCCGACACCGCGCTCGCCTTCCTGCTGGACGTCCGGGCCGCCCTGCGGCCCGACCTCGGACTGGTCTGCGCCTCGGCCACCTCCGACACCGAGGCCTGGGCCGAACTGCTCGGCGGCGCCCCGGTGGTGGAGGCGCACGGCACCTCCCACCCGGTCGACGTCGTCTGGGCCCCGCCGCCCCGCGCCGTCCGGCCCGCGCACGGCACCCGGGTGGACCCGGCACTGCTCGACCACGTCGCCTCGACCGTCCGGCGGGCGCTGGGCGAGCACGACGGCGACGTGCTCTGCTTCCTGCCCGGCGTCGGCGAGATCGCCCGGGTCGCCGGGCAACTCGGCGGGGTGGCGGCCGAGGTGCTGCAACTGCACGGCCGCGCCCCACAGGCCGTCCAGGACGCCGCGCTCACCCCGGGCGCTTCGCGCCGGGTCGTGCTCGCCACCGCCGTCGCCGAGTCCTCGCTCACCGTGCCCGGCGTCCGGGTCGTGGTCGACGCCGGACTCGCCCGCGAACCCCGCACCGACCACGCCCGCGGACTGGCCGCCCTGGTCACCGTCCGGGCCTCGCTCGCCGCCGCCCGACAGCGCGCCGGACGAGCCGGACGCGAGGCCCCCGGCACCGTCTACCGCTGCTGGAACGAGGCCGAGGACGCCCGCGCCGCCCGCTTCCCCACGGCGGAGATCGCACTCGCCGACCTCACCCCGTTCGCCCTCCAGGCCGCCTGCTGGGGCGACCCGGACGCCACCGGCCTCGCCCTGCCCGACGCCCCGCCCGCCGGGGCGATGGCCGCCGCCCGGCAGACCCTCCAGGCCCTCGGCGCCGTGGACGCCGACGGACGGGCCACCGCGCGCGGCGTCCGGCTCGCCCGCACCGGGCTGCACCCCCGGCTCGGGCGCGCCCTGGTCGACGGCGCGGCGGCGGTCGGCGCGCGGCGGGCGGCCGAGGTGGTCGCGCTGCTCTCCGAGGAGCCGCCCCGTGCCCTCGGCGACGACCTCGGCGCGGTGTGGCGCACGGTGCGTTCCTCCCGCGACCCGTACGCGGGCCGCTGGCGCGACGAAGTCCGCCGTCTGCTGCGTGCCACCTCCGACGAACCCGCCACCGCCCTGCCCGACGCCACCGCCGCCGGACTCGTCGTCGCCCTCGCCTTCCCGGAGCGGATCGCCCGCGCCCGGGTCGAGCGGCCCGCCCCCGGCGAGCGCAGCCCGTACCTGATGGCCTCCGGTACGGCCGCCGAACTCGCCCCCGACACCCGGCTCGGCGCCCTGCCCTGGCTCGCCGTCGCGGTCGCCGACCGCCCCGCCGGGTCCCCGTCCGCCCGCGTCCTGCACGCGGCGGCACTGGACGAGGCCACCGCCCTGGCCGCGGGCGCGGCGCTGGTCGGCAGCCGGGCCGAAGTCCACTGGGACACCCGGCGCGGGGAGATCGTCTCCCGGCGGGTGGAGTCGCTGGGCGCCATCGAGCTCGCCGAGAAGCCCCTGGACCGCCCCGACCGGGCCCTCGTCCGAGCCGCCCTGCTGGAAGGCCTCGCCCGCGACGGCGTCAGCACGCTGCTCACGTTCCCGTCCAACCTCCGGGAGCGTTTGGCCTTCCTCCACACCGCCATCGGCGACCCATGGCCCGACGTCAGCGATGACGCCTTGCTGGAGCGCGCCGACGAGTGGCTGGAGCCCGAACTCTCCCGCGCCCGCCGCCGCGGCGACCTCGCCCGCATCGACACGACCGCCGCCCTCCAGCGCCTCCTGCCGTGGACGAGCGGCGAGGCAGGACGACTGGACGAGTTCGCCCCCGAGCGCATCACGGTGCCGTCCGGTTCGAAGATACGAGTCGACTACAGCACCGAACGCCCGGTGCTGGCCGTCAAGTTGCAGGAACTCTTCGGCTGGGCGGCGGCCCCCGCCCTGGCCGGCGGCCGGGTGCCCCTGACCATTCACCTGCTGTCCCCCGCCGGCCGCCCCGCCGCCGTCACCGGTGATCTGGCGTCCTTCTGGCGCGACGGCTACCGTGCCGTCCGCGCCGACCTGCGGGGCCGCTACCCCCGCCACCCCTGGCCCGAAGACCCGACCACGGCGGAACCCACCCGCCGCCTCAACGCCCGGAAGTGACCGAAGCCGAACGACCATCGGAGGACGAAACCCGCCATGACGATGACCGCCCCGACCGTCACCCGCCCCCGCGAACCCGGGCTCCCCTTCGCCGCCCTGATCCTCGACTTCGTCGGCGTCCTGACCGCCGACGCCGGACCCGTGCTGCGCGCGTGGTGCCTCGCCCAGGGCCTCGACGGCGAGGCGTGGCGGCGGACGCTCGGGCATGATCCGGTGGTCAGCCGGCTGTACACCGAACTCGAAGCGGGGCGGCTGAGCCAGGCGGAGTGGAACCGGCAGGTGGCGCCCGTCCTGGGCGTGCCGGAGCACGAGAACCTGATGGGCCGGGCGTGGAGCGGCGTGCGGGCAGCCGAGGACATGGTGGCGCTCGCCCGCTCCGCGCGTCGGGCAGGCCTGAAGGTCGCGCTGCTGAGCAACTCGTTCGGCCTCGACCCGTACGATCCCTATGAGGCCCTGGGCGTCTGGGAGTTGTTCGATGTCACGGTCATCTCCGAGAGGGAAGGAGTGGCCAAACCTGATCCGGCGATCTACCGGCTCGCGCTGGATCGGCTCGAACTCCCCGGCGAGGCCTGCCTGTTCGTGGACGACAACCCGGCGAACCTGCCCCCGGCCGCGGAATTCGGCATCACCACCGTCCTCGCCGACGGGCAGCCCGGCGCCGCCGGCCGCATAGCGGCCCTGCTCGGCGTCCCCGCCGCGCTCTGAACAGACGCCAACATGGATGACAGCCAGGCCGTTCCCACGCCGGACGCGCGATGACGGGGTACGGTCCGCCTTAAGGCCACTCACCTCGGAGGCACCCATGACGCAGTGGTCCGACTACTCCACCGGCCAGCGCATCAAGATGCTGCGGGCCGGCATGACGCAGGAAGAACTGGCAGAGGCCGCCGGGGTATCCGTGCCGACCGTCCGCAAGGCGGAGAAGGAGGGGGGCAGCATCGGGCTGCCATCCCTGCTCAAGCTGTCCGCCGCATTGCACGCGGACGTGTCGGTGATCCTCGGGCAACAGGCACCCCGGAGGGCTTCGCTGATCGGCGACCGGGCGATGCTGAGGGGGCTGTCCCGCACGGTGCACGACACCGCCGCAGGAGTCGGAACCGACATCGAACCGCCGGACGCCGCAGCACTGCGCGCCGATCTAGCCCGAGCATGGACGGACTACCGCGCCGGGGACTACACCCAGGCCGGCAGCCTCGCGGCCCCAGCCATCATCGAAGCCGCCGCCCTCCTGCGGTCCGCCCCAGACGGCGAGCGGTGCGCAGCCCATGGCATCCTCGCCGACGCCTACCGACTAGCCTCCTACACCGCCCAGTTCCACGGCGCCCGCGACCTGGCCTACGCGGCGATCGGACATGCCCGCCACCACGTCCACATGGCCGCAGACCCGCTACGGGCCGCGATGGTGGATTGCGGCAGGTCCTGGATCTACCTGCGCGATGCCCGCCTCGACCAGGCCACCACCACCGCCGAGGACGCGTTCGCGTCGATCGAACCCCGCTACTCGGAACGGGATCCGGAGACGCTGGCCACCTACGGGTGGCACGTCACCTTCGCCGCCGTCGTGGCCTCCCGCAACGGTGACGCCGACCGGGCCCGCGACCTCCTCTCCCAGGGACACGCGGTCGCAGCGCGAATGGGCCGCGATGTGATGATCAACGGCACCAGCTACGGTCCGACCACAGTCACCGCACAGGCCATCGGCATCCACACAGTCATGGGTGACCCCGGCAAGGCCCTGGCTCTCGCCCGCAACCTCGGCGACCTTTCCCCGCTGCCGCAGGCCGCCCGCAACCGGCTCGGGCTGGACATCGCCCTCGCTCAGGCCGACACCCGCCAGTACGACGCAGCCCTGGACACCCTGCTCCAGGTGTGCAGCGCGCACCCCGATTGGGCCCGGCACCAAGCCCTTCCGGGAGCGATCATGCAGCGCGCGGGGCATGCCAGCACCACCCGGGTGCGCAGGCTCGGAGGCATTCTCGGTATCAGCCTGTTCACTCACTGAGATCGCACTGATACACCCCGTATCACCCGAGGCCGGTACGACTTCCGGAACTGGCACGCCCCGCACGTTCACGACGGCCGAACTCGGCGGCAGCCTTGGCATCATGACGCCGACTCGGCCTGACCGGCCGCCCGTACGCCGTGTTCCCGTCGCCTTGTACATCGCGACCAGCGACGAGATCACCGCCCACGCCTTCACCGGCCAGGCCCGCGCCTTCGCCGAGGCCCGCGACTGGACGGTCGCCCTCACCATGGTGGACAACGACCCCACGCCCCCACTCGACCAACGGTCCGGCTGGCAGGTCATCACCAACGCCCTGAACGCCCGCACCATCCACGGCGTGGTCACCTGGACCCACGACATGGTGACCGGCGACCGGGCCATCCGCAGCGTCGACGCCCACGACTGCCTCCCCGCCGCCCTCAGAGACCGGGGCGGATTCCTCACCGTCGCCCACACCGTCACCCAGGACCACGGCGATGGGCACCCGCCACGCCGCACCTCGGGTGACCTCGCGCGCCGTCGAGCCCTCACCGACGCCGCTGCCAGTTTCGCCGCCTTCCGGTCCTCGCTCGGCGGCCCCCACATCATCTGACATCACGCGCACGGCCAGCCGGGACCACATCCATCGCTGGCGCACTACCTCCGTGCTCCTACATCCATCCCCTGAGGTACTCCCCCATGCTCACCACCCGCCGCCGCCCCCGCATGTTCGTCGCCCGTCTCGACTCCTGTGTCGAATCCGCCCCCCCTGGCGCGCTACTTGCTGCGCGCCTACCTCTCCGGCCTCCCCGCCGGCTACCGCTACGCCGACACCGCCGAACTCCTCCTCACCGAACTCTTCGCCAACGCCGTCCAGCACTCCGACGCCGACGACGACCGCCACATCGAGATCCGCTTCGCCCTCGTCCACGGCCACCTGCGCCTCGAAGTCCACGACGCCGGCACCAGCCACCCCGCCCTCCGCACCCCCACCCCCACCGACGAACACGGACGCGGCCTCTACCTCGTGAACGAACTCGCCGAACGCTGGGGCTGCGCGCCCCGCCCCGGCGGCATCGGCAAGCTCATCTGGGCCGTCATCGCCCCCGTCCCCGCCTCCCTCGCCACCGCCTGAAAGCCCGAACTCCCATGCACCTCAGTACTCTCGCCCGCCACACCCTCTCCCGCGGCGCCACCCCCGCCGCCACCTACGCCCTCCTCGCCCGCCTCGGCCACCAGCCCACCCCCTGCGCCCAGGCCGTCTGCCTCGCCCTCTCCATCCCTGCGGCCGAGACCACCCGCCGCCTCGCCGACTGCCACGACGCCCTCCTCGCCGACCCCCGCCCCAACTCCGAAGCCGACACCGGCGAAGTCCTCGAAGCCCTCGGCGTCTTCGACGTCCCCGCCGCCCTCACCCCCACCCAACAGACCGTCGTCACCCTCCTCACCACCGCCGTCGACGCCCACGGAAGCCTCCGCCCCGGCCACCACCACGGCCTCCAGCGCTGGTTCACCACCGGCAACCTCACCACC